>NZ_CP027773.1:4532500-4762500 GCF_003019815.1 Variovorax sp. PMC12 | reverse complement strand
TCACCGCCGCAAGCCAGGGCCTGGGTCCGGTCATTGCCATTCGCGATCTCTACCTCTCCGGTGCGGACGGCCTCGACCTCGACGCCCTGCAGTCGCAGATTGAAGCCTTCGACGCCTGGAACTGGGAGCAGCGCGTGGAAGAGACGCTGCACCGCCTCCACCTCGACCGCAATGCCCGCGTCGGCTCTCTCTCCGGCGGTACCCGCAAGCGCGTCGCGCTGGCGCAGGCCCTGGTGGCCGCGCCCGACGTGCTCCTGCTGGACGAGCCCACCAACCACCTGGACCTCGACTCCATCGAGTGGCTCGAACAACTGCTGATCGACTTCAAGGGCAGCGTCGTCACCGTCACCCATGACCGCAGCTTCCTGAACCGTGTCGCCACCCGCATCGTCGAGCTGGATCGGGGCAAGCTGGGTTCCTATCCCGGCAACTTCGAGCAGTACCTCGTGCAGAAGGAAGAGCAACTCGCCCAGGAAGCCGTGATCAGCGCCAAGGCCGACAAGCTGCTCGCCCAGGAAGAAATCTGGATCCGCAAGGGCGTGGAAGCGCGCCGCACCCGCAGCCAGAGCCGCATCACCCGCCTGCAGGAACTGCGCGCCAGCCGCGCGGCGCGCCGCGAGGTGCAGGGCAGCGTCAACATGGACGTGGCCTCGGGCCAGTCCAGCGGCAAGATCGTGGCGGAACTCACAGAGGCCACCAAGTCGTTCGGCCCCAAGACCGTCATCCGCAACTTCAGCGGCACCATCCTGCGCGGCGACAAGGTCGGCCTGCTCGGCCCCAACGGCGCGGGCAAGACCACCCTGCTGAAGCTGATCCTCGGCGAGCTCGAACCCGACAGCGGCAAGATCCGCCGCGGCACCAACCTCCAGGTGGCGTACTTCGACCAGATGCGTGACAAGCTCGACCTCGACGCCACGCTGGAAGACTTCATCAGCCCCGGCAGCGAATGGATCGAGATCGGCAGCCAGAAGAAGCACGTGAAGAGCTACCTCTCCGACTTCCTGTTCTCCCCGGCGCGCGCCAACTCTCCCGTGCGCTCGCTCAGCGGCGGCGAACGCAACCGCCTGCTGCTGGCCCGGCTGTTCGCCCGCCCCGCCAACGTGCTGGTGCTCGACGAGCCGACCAACGACCTCGACATCGACACCCTGGAACTGCTCGAGAACCTGCTGCAGGACTACGACGGCACAGTGTTCCTGGTGAGCCACGACCGGACCTTCCTCGACAACGTGGTGACCAGCACCATCGCCTATGAAGGCGACGGCCGCTGGCGCGAGTACGAAGGCAGCGTGCAGGATTGGCTGGTCCAGTCCAAGCGTGCGCGAGAGATCGCCGAACAGCGCCAGGCTGCGGCCCCCGCTGCGGCACCGGCCCCAGCAGCGCCGGCCGCGCCCGCGGAACCCGTCGCGCCCAAGGCGACCGCTGCGCGCAAGAAGCTCTCTTACAAGGAGCAGCGCGAGCTGGAAGCGCTCCCCGCCCAGATCGAAAGCCTGGAAGCGGAACAGAAGCGCATCACCGAGATGCTCGAACTCGACGGCGGCGCCATCTATGCCACCGACTCCTCGCGCGCCACCGAACTCGCCGAGCGCCACGCGAAGATCGACGACGAACTGCTCGCAGCGCTCGAGCGCCAGGAAGAACTGGGCGCCGGCCGCTGACCGGCGCGAACCAAAGCGCTCCCCGCCGCGCCGCGCCCGTCCCGCCGTCCGACGCCGGCGGGGCGCGGACTAGGCTATATATGCGGCTTCGCCCCCCAAGCCCCGGGAAAGCTGCATGCCTTCTTCATTCCAAGCCTTCTTTCGTCGGTCCACCGCGCTCCTGGCGCTGCTGATACTCGGGGCCTGCGCGCAATTGCCGCAGAACGTCGAGCGCCCCGTCTCGACCGCCATCGCCGCGCCGGCCACCGGCTCCGCGCTGGCCGACCTCGTGCAGCAGCGCCGGCGAGCCGCCAACGCCCGCTACGAATCCGGCTTCCTGCTGCTGGGCGGGCCGCAGGCCGCCTACGGCAGCCGGCTCGCGCTGATCGAAGGCGCCCAGAAGACGCTCGACCTCCAGTACTACGCCATCCACGCCGACGCCAGCACAGGCCGACTCGTCAGGGGCCTGCGCGCCGCCGCCGAGCGCGGCGTGCGGGTGCGGGTGCTGCTCGACGACTTCCACACCACCGGCCGCGACGCACTGGTGCTGGGCCTGGCCTTCATTCCCAACATCGAGATGCGGCTCTTCAACCCGCTGGCCGGCTCGCGCGACTCCACCTTCAGCCGCCTGGTCAACTCGATCGACGACGCCTCGCGCATCCAGCAGCGCATGCACAACAAGCTGTTCCTGGCCGACAACGTGATGGGGGTGGCGGGCGGCCGCAACCTGGGCGACGCCTATTTCGGCAACGCGGCCAACGGCAACTTCGTCGATGTCGACGTGCTGGCAATCGGCCCGATCGTGCAGGACCTGTCGCGCAGCTTCGACAGCTACTGGAACAACGAGCGCGCCTACCCCGTGCAATCGCTGGTCACGCGCGAGGAATTGCAGTCGATGCGCGAGCGCGCGAAGAAGGCCGACCAGGAGCTGGTCGAACAGGCCACCCGCGACCGCGACGACCCGCCCAGCGCCGATGCGCCACCCACCGCCGAGCAACGCGCCCGCGCCTGGGACCAGAAGGCGCTCGACCTGCGCACCGCCGATTTCGTCTGGGCGCCGGCCGTGATGCTGGCCGACAAGCCCGGCAAGATCCCCGCCGACTCCGGCCCGGACACCGCGAAGGCCCCCGGTCTCGTGGTCAGCCAGCCCGACGACAAACCCGCGGCCTCGCGAGGCGCGGCGTCGCTCGAGGCAGCCTCCGACCTGGCCGCCAACGGCGACACGGTGGTCGAGGGCCTGCTGCAGATGATCGGCCAGGCGCGCTCCAGCCTGCTCATCATCTCGCCCTACTTCGTACCCGGGAAAGACATGCTCAAGGCCTTCGGCGAGGCTCGCGCACGGGGAGTGAAGATCAGGGTGCTGACCAACTCCCTGGCCTCGAACGACGCCCCGGTGGCGCACGTGGGCTATGCGCGCCATCGCGAGGCGCTGCTCAAGATGGGCATCGAGCTTTATGAGCTGCGCAGCGAGCAGTCGAACTTCGGCAACGTGTTCGGCTCCTCGGGAAGCACCGGCAGCGGTGGCGTCACCGGGCAGTCGCGGGCGATGCTGCACTCGAAGGTGCTGGTGATGGACGGCCGGCTGCTGGTGGTCGGCTCGATGAACCTCGACCTGCGCTCCCAATTGCAGAACACCGAGATCGCCCTGCTGATCCGCAGCGACGAGCTCTCGCGCGCCGCATCGGCCCAGATAGAGCGCGGCATGCGCGAGCGCTCATGGCACGTGGAGCTGACCGACGGCTCGCTGGTGTGGCGCGCCCCCGAAGGCAGCGGCCTGAAGGACGCGACCACCGAGCCCGACACCAGCGCCAGCCTGCGGCTGATGCTCAAGCTGTTCGGCCCGCTCGCGCCCGACCAGCTGCTGTAGCCGCGACGCGGCGCTCAGTGCTTGTGCTGGTGCGCCGACGAACCGGCGGCATCGGCACCTTCGGGCGCGCCCACGGGCAGCGTCACGTCCAGCGCTGTCTTCACGCCCTTGGCGTCCTCGAACTTCAGCGTCATCGGCACGGTCGCGCCCTTGGCCAGCGCACCCTTGAGGTCCATCATCATCACGTGATAGCCGCCGGGCTTGAGCTCGACGGTCTGGCCCGCGGGCAGGTCGAGGCCGCCGGGCAGCTCGCGCATCTTCATGACGTCGCCTTCCATCTTCATCTCGTGCACTTCGGCGGTGCCGGCCGCGGGCGTGGAGATGCTCACCAGCTTCGTGCCGGTGGGCGCGGTGAGCTTCATGAAGGCGCCGGTGCCGCTCTGGCCCGGCACCGACTGGCGCACCCAGCCGTCGCGCACGTCGACAGTGGCCACGCCTTGCGCCACCACCACGAGCTTGGCGGCCGGGCTCTTCAGGCCGGCGGTCGAGTTGCCCGATGCCGGCACCTCGGCCCAGTCGGCCACGCCGGTGTCGCAGGTCTGCAGCACCTTGAACCACAGCGTGCCCGGCGTAGCCGGCACCTTGCCGCGCAGAACGAATTCGGAGCGCTCGCTGCCGGGCAAGGCGTTGCCGGGGGTCTCGGCGGTCCAGCGCACTTCGCCGTCGCCGCTTTTCGTCACGTCGAGCTTCCAGCCCTTGCGCGCCTGGGCGTCGCTCAGCACGAAGCCCTTGGGCAGGCGCACGGCCAGCCCGGTGGTGGCCTTGGCGCCTTCGCAGGCGTGGCCGACGCGGAAGGCGGCGTTGTAGTCGCTGCCGACGGTGGCGCCGCCGGGCGGCAGCGTCACGTGCGCCAGCGCGGCGGTGGTGCCGGCCAGCATGGCGCAGGCGGCGAGGGTTCGCAGGGTGATGGCGGCCATCGGTTTCGTCATGTCGCGGGTCCTTTGGGGTTGGAACGGGAAAGTCAAAGGTCGAACTCGCGTTCGGCCACACAGGTGGGTTGCGGGCTTGCGCCGAGCAGCAACGGCAGGGCGCGGGATTGCTTTTTTCAAGAGTAGCCTTCTCCATCGAACGTCAAACCGGACAAGCCGCGTGCGCACGCCAAGCGCGCGAATGCAGCTATCGCTTCGAGAGCGTCAGGAGAAAGTCGGGGGGCCGCGCGCCGGCAGGGGCGCGGCGGTGGCCGCGGCCAGTCGCGCGGCGGGAATCGACTGGACCACGCGGCCCAGCGGAAGGGGGAGATCGAAAGCCGGCGCCACCATGGCCGGCGGCGGGGCGCCGGTCAGCACGCAAAGCGGGCAGTCCATGTGCGAGGCGCCCATTTCGCGCGCGCCGTCGTCGGTGTGGACCACCACCTTGACGGGGCCGGCACCGGAACACACCAGTTCCATCGACTGCGGATGCACCAGCGGAGACGCCGCCGCCGCGCCCAGCGAGAGCACGAACCACAGCAGCACCCAGCGGCCGATGAGGCCGAGGAAGCGGGTGGGAAGGCGCAGCGCGTGCATGGCGGTCGCGATTATCGGCTCACTTTGCCCTTGGCGGCCGGGGCCTTGGCGGGCGCCTTGCCGGCCGACTTGGCCGGCGCTTTCGCACCCTTGGCGGCGGGCGCGGCCTTGGCAGCTGCCGCGGGCCTGCCGCCCTTGGCCGCGGCAGCCGGTGCGCCCTTCTGGCCCTTCTGCACGCGCTGCCCCTTCACGGCCTTGCCACCGCGCGCCCTCGGCGCAGGCGACGGGGCCGCGAGCGCGGGCATCGGCACCGCCGTCTGCTCCTGCGCGCTGGTCAGTACCGGCGTCACGGTGAAGCCGCGCGACGCCATCAGCGTGGGCAGCCCCTGCGGCCCGATCATGTGCAGCGCGCCCACTGCCGCGAACACGCCCTTGCCGCTCGCGTGCAGCCGCTCGATGCCGTCGGCCAGGCCGGGGTTGCGGTCGTCGAGCAGGCGCTTGAGCAGCCGCTGCTCGGCGGGCGTGTTGAGGCAGTCGCACCAGTCGGCATAGCGCGCGAGCCGGGCCGCGTCGCTGCGGGCCCAGACGTCGGCCAGTTCCTTGAGCTGGCCGCGCAGCTTGCCCGACTCCAGTTCGTCGAGCGCGGCGTCGATCTGCTGGCCTTCTTCGTCTTCCGACTCGCCGGTCAGCACGCGCAGCTGGTCGGCCGCGTTCTCGAGGGCGACGATCGGCTTGCTGCTGTTGCGGGCGGACACGGCCAGCGTCTCGTCCACGCCGAATTCGGGGTACAGCCCGTCGGCGCGGCCCGCCAGGCCGGCCAGCGCCGTGACCTGCAGGATGGGCTGCAGCTTCGACGTGGTGCCGGGCGGCACGCAGGCCTCGGCGTTCTGGCGCTCGAGCCGGCGGGCACGCTCGCCGCTGAGTACCCGGGCCACCAGCGCCGGGTCAGCCGGCTGGGCCATGGTGCGGGCGGTGGCCTCGTCGCGCGAGTCGAGCTCCAGCGCGAGCAGGTCGCTCTGCGTCAGCGCCTTCTGGATGGTCGGCCCGGGCCGCACCCAGTCGCCGCGTCCCACGTGCAGGGTGCCGTAGAGCCATGAAGTGCGGCCGTCGCGCTCGATGCGCCACAGCATGCCGCGGTCGACGCCGTTGCGCAGGCCGACGCCCGGCTTCTCGAGGCTGGCGATGGCCGAGGGCGGGCAGGCCGCATGGGCGGCGCCGAATGTAAAGACGCAGCACACGCCCGCCAGGATCTGGCGCGGTGCCCGCTGCACGAGGCGCGAGGGCGCCGAGAAATCGACGGCGCGCATCCGCGCCGACATATAGATGCCGCGCATCCGCGCGGCGAGGATCCGGAGTATCCGCAAGGCTTGCTCCACGATGAAAGAAAGTCCGGCATTCTCACAGCACCGTTGCCCATAATCCGAAACCATGCAAAGCATCTTCCACCTTGCCTTCCACGTTCGCGACCTCGACGGCGCCCGCCGCTTCTATGGCGATGTCCTCGGTTGCGCCGAAGGCCGCAGCACCGACACCTGGGTCGACTTCGACTTCTTCGGCCACCAGATTTCCCTGCACCTCGGCGAGCCCTTTGCCACCACCCGCACCGGCCGCGTGGGCGACGTGATGGTGCCGATGCCGCACTTCGGCCTCGCGCTCGCCCTGCCCGACTGGCAGGCACTGGCCGGGCGCCTCGAAGCCGCCGGCACCGACTTCGTGCTCAAGCCCCAGGTGCGCTTCGAAGGCCAGCCGGGCGAGCAATGGACGATGTTCTTCTGCGACCCGTTCGGCAATCCGATCGAGGTCAAGGGCTTCCGTTCACTAGACACTCTTTACGACAAGTGACAAGTCCGCGCCTGCGCCTGAGGCAGCTCGGGTCCGGGCTTGCCGTCCTCGTGCCGCTGCTCGCGGCCTCGGCGGCCCATGCCCAGCAGGACTGCGAGCTCAACGGTCGCAGCGTGAACCCGGCCAACGGCGCCACCACCGCCGGCCAGACGGGCATCCTGCGCTGCAAGGCCCGCGAGACGGGCGAGCTGCAGCGCGAAGAGCAGGTGCAGAACGGCGTCTTCATGGGCCTCGTGCGCATCTACGAGAAAGGCAAGCTCGCCAAGGAGCACACCCTCAATGCCAAGGGCAACCTGCAGGGCCGCGCCCGCGAGTTCTCGCCCAGCGGCAAGGTGCTGCGCGAGGCCACCTACGACGACGGCCAGGAGCGCGGGCTGGCGCGCAGCTACTACCCCGACGGCAAGCTGCGCCGCGTCATCTTCTATCCGGACACCGGCAGCGGCAGCTCGGTGGAGTTCACCGAACGCGGCCAGCTCTCGGCATTGCGCTGCGCCGACGCGCCCACGCTGGCGCCGGTGGTCGACGACGCCAAGCTCTGCGGCTTCAGCGGCGGCCCGTCGCAGGTCGACCTGTTCGATGCGCGCGGCAACCTGCGCTCGCGGCTGTCTTACCTGTCGGGCAAGCGGGTGCGTTCGCAGAGCTTCTACGACAACGGCAAGACAGCGTCGCTCGACGAGACCATGGGCAACCAGCGCACCGAGCAGGCCTATTCATCAGAAGGCGTCAAGCGCCGCGAGACGGTGTACCTGCTGGTGGAGCGCGCCTCGATCCGCCAGCGCGAGCAGGCTTTCTCCGAAAAAGGCACGCTGGTGCGCGACCAGCGCTGGAACAGCGCGGGCGAGCCCATCGGCGACGACAGCTACTACCTGAACGGCCAGCCGAGCAGCAAGTCGGCCTACAGCGGCAACGGCAATGGCCGCGTGGTCGACATCACCGAGTTCTACGACAGCGGCCAGCGCGCCGCGCAGGGCCGCTACCAGCTCGTCGGCCGAAGCCGGCAGGTGCCGATCGGCACGCACCAGCGCTTCAACGAAAAAGGCACGCTCATTGCCGAATCGAGCTTCGATGCCAAGGGCCGCGTGACGCGCGAACGCGCCTGGGACGAAAACGGCGAGCTGCAGCGAGACGACGAAGTCTTCGAGGACGGCTCGCGCAAGGCATACACAAAGTAACGCCCCCAGGCTCCGCGCACTTCGTGTCGCTGCGCCCCCCCTACCCGGGGGCAACACCTGCGGCCCGGCGAAGCCGGTTCCGCGGTGTTACGCGAGAAAAAAAGCCCTTGGCGAGTTCAGTCGAGCTTGATTCCAGCCTGCTTGATGATCGGGCCCCAGCGCTTCGATTCCGCGCGCGACAGCGCCGCGAACTGCGCCGGCGTGCCGGGCATCGCTTCCATGCCGAAGTCCTCGAAGCGCTTCTGCACGGCCGGCGTGCCGAAGGCCTTGTTCAGGTCGCCGTTGAGCTTGTTCACCACCGCGGGCGGCAGGCCCGCCGGGCCGAGGATGCCCTGGAACGCGAACACCTCGGTGTTGGGCACGCCCACTTCGGCCAGCGTCGGCACGTTGGGCAGCAGCTTGCTGCGCGCGCCCGAGCCGATGGCCAGCACCCGCACCTTGTTGCTCTGCATGATCGACAGGCCCGAGGCCAGGTCGAGGAACATGCAAGGCACCTGCCCGCCCATCACGTCGGCCATGGCCGGCGCGGCGCCGCGGTAGGGAATGTGGGTGATGAAAGTGCCGGTGCGCACCTTGAACATTTCCATGGCCAGGTGGTGCGGCGAGCCGTTGCCGGGCGAGGCGTAGTTGACCTTGCCGGGGTTGGCCTTCACGTAGGCCAGGAACTCCTTGAAGGTCTTGGCCGGGAAGTCCGGGTGCACCACCAGCGCGAGCGGGAACTTGCCGATGGCGCCGATGTAGGTGAAGTCTTTTTCGGGGTTGAACGGCAGCTTGCTGAACAGGTGCTCGTTGAAGGCCAGCACGGCGTTGTCGGCCGACAGGATGGTGTAGCCGTCGGGCTTGCTCTTGGCGACCAGGTCGGCGCCGATGTTGGTCGAGGCGCCGGGGCGGTTGTCGACCACGATCTGCTGGCCCAGCGTCTGGCGCATGGATTCGGCCAGCACGCGTGCGATCACGTCGGTGCCGCCGCCCGCCGGATAGGGCACGACCCACTTGATGAGCTGTGCGGGATATTCCTGCGCGCGGGCGAAGGGCGATGCGGCCATTGCGGCGCCGGAGGCGAGCGTGGCGAGAAGGGTGCGGCGATCCATGGATCAGTCTCCAGTCGTTTGTAAATCAGGAAGCGGACAGCGATGGTACGGGCAGCGCGTGCAATGCATCGGACAGCGCCTCGCGGCAGCGCGCCTCGTCGCCGACCTGCTCGAACAGCAGCAGCGCGAGCCGCGCCAGGAACAGCGATTCGCGCTCGGCGCCCGCTTCGCTGATGGCGCGCGCGCACTCGGCGTAGAGGCGGTCGCGGGCATCGGGGGGAAGAGCAGGGTTGGTCATGCTGAAAGGGTCTCCAGGGCAGCGGCGGCAAGTGCCAGCGCGGGTTGCAGGGCGCCGGGCGGCAGCCGCCGCCAGCGCGCGGCCACGTGGCCGTCGGGGCGCAGCAGGTAGACCGCGCCGTCTTGCGCACCGAGCGCCTCGAACACGTCGGCCGAGGCATGCGCGTCGACACCGGCGATGCCCGGGCTGGCGATGGTGCGCACGACGAAGGGCAGCGCCCCCTGCTGCGCGCGCACGACGTCGGCGGCCGGCAGCGCGGCCACGTCGGGGCGCAGCACCAGCAGGGTGAAGGTGGGCGCGATCCAGTCGGTGAGGTGGCCGCGCTCGAGCTGCTGCTCCGGCACCGCCTCGCCCGGCAGCGGGCCCGCCGGCAGTTCGTCGCCCGGGCTCGACAGCGGCGAAGCGGCATAGCGCACGGCCTGCGTCTGGCGCGGGTTGATCAGCTGCGCGATGCCCCGGTGCGCCTCGGACAGCGACAGCGCCGCCTCGCGCAGCAGGTCGAAGCCGCGCGACGGCGGCGACATGAACTCGGTGCTGCGCATCGCGTTCTCGGCGTTCACGTGGAAAGCCTCGATGCGCTCCTGCGAATAGCTGTCGAGCAGCGGCGCGCCGGACAGCCCCTTGGCCACGAAGGCCAGTTTCCATGCCAGGTTGTCGGCATCGTCGAAGCCCGAGTTGAGCCCGCGCACGCCGAAGATCGGCATCGCATGCGCCGCGTTGCCCGCGAAGACGACGCGGCCGTGGCGGTAGCTGTCGAGCGTCATCGCGCCGGCGCGGTAGACCGAGGTCCACACCGTCTTCCACGGCAGGTGGCCTTCGCCGATGGCGTCGAGGTGGCGCTGCACGAACTCGGCCACGGCCGCCGGCTGCAGCGCTTCTTCGGTGCTCTGGCCGGGGCGCAGCTGGTAGTCGATGCGCCAGATGTCGTCGGGCTGGCGGTGCATCAGCACGGTCGAGCCGGGGTTCCACGGCGGGTCGAACCAGGCGCGGCGCTCGGTGGGATGGCCGCTGTGCAGCTCGATGTCGATGATGACGTAGCGGCCCTCGTAGCCGGTTCCCTCCAGTGCGAGCCCCATCGCCTTGCGCACGAAGCTCTGGCCGCCGTCGCAGGCCGCGAGCCACTGGCCGTGCAGCCGGTAGCTGCCCTCGGCATTGCGCACGTCGAGCGTCACGCCCTCGCCGTCCTGCGCGAGGCCGGTGAGCTCGGTGCCCCAGCGGATGTCGATGAGCCCCGGCGTCGCCTCGTTGCGGCGGAAGATTTCTTCCAGCAGATAGTGCTCTGCGTAGTACTGCTCGAGGTTGATCATCGGCGGCAGCTTCTGCCGCGCGTCGTGCGGCATCTCGAAGCGGAACACCTCGGCCGTCTTGTAGAAGCTGCGCCCGCCGGTCCACGGCAGGCCCTTGGCCATGAAGTCGGGCAGCACGCCGAGCCGCTCCATGATCTCCAGGCTGCGGCGCGAGATGCAGGCCGCGCGGCTGCCGACGCACACGGTGTCGTCGGCTTCCAGGATCACGCAGCGCACGCCGTGGTTCGCGAGCCCCAGCGCGAGCGCCATGCCCACCGGCCCGCCGCCGGCGATCACCACCGGGTGGCGGCCGGGCTCCACGCCGTCCTGCTCGAGCGGCGGCGTCCACGGCTTGTAGCGCGTGTAGTGAAAGGCGCCGACGGAGGGCGGGAGTTCGGTGGCGCTGGCCGGAGGCGGCACGGGGCCGCCGGCGGCATCGCCCGGAGCGGCTGCGGGAGAGTTCGTCATGCGACGGGATTGTCCCGATGCGCGCGGGCTGCCGATGTCATAACTTCGTACGAGGTAGTTACCCCAATCCCTGACCTTTTTCCCTTCCCATGAGACGCTGGCGCATCCACCCCACCGACACCGCGCTGGCCGCCGCCGTGGTCAGCGACGTGCTCGGCGGCGTGGGCACGGCGCACCTGGCCACCAGCTACCTGAAGGCGATGCAGCGCGTGATGCCCGTCACCTTCTGCACCGTGTTCGCGGTCAGCGCGGCGGGGCGCATCGAGGCGGTGTCGGCCGCGAGCAGCTACGGCAGCACGGCCGAGCGCACGTCGGAACGCTACGTGGCACAGCGCTTCGACCTGCTCGATCCGAACATGGCGTGGCTCGCCGCGCGCAAGCTGCCGCAGCGCGCGCAGCTCTGGCTGGGCCACCAGCGCGCCGACGAAGTGGCCGACCCGGCCTACCGCGCGGCCTGCTACGGGGACGTGGGCATCCGCGAGCGGGCATCGGTGCTGTTGCTCCTGCCCACCGGCCAGCGCGTGGCGGTGAGCTTCTACCGGAGTCTGGCGCAGCCCGAGTTCGATGCGGAGGCTTTCCATCGCATCGAAGCGCATGCCGCGCTGCTGGCCGACGCGACCGCGGCGCACGGCCGCAGCGCAATGGCCGTGCGCGAAGCCGTGGAGCCCGCGCTGGCCTCGCGGCTGCTGACATTGAGCCTGCGCGAGCGCGAAGTCATCGGCCACCTGATGGCGGGCAAGACCGCGAAAGAGGCGGCACGGGAAATCGGCGTGGAGCTGACGACCGTGCGCACCCACCAGTACCGGGCGTTCCGGCGGCTGGGAATACGGTCGCAGAAGGAGCTGCTGCGCGGCGCGGGGCCGCACTGAGGGGGCGAGCCCGGGTCAGTCTTCGGAGGCCGCTTCTTCCGGCGCCTCGTCCTGCTGCGCGTCGGCGGCCGGCTTCACCAGCGACACCGGCGCCTCCTTCGGACGCCCGGCGGTCGACACGACCTCCTGGTCGATCGCGCCGAACAGCGAGCGGCCGTCCAGCCCCTTCATCTCGATGCGGATGGTGTCGCCGAACTTCATGAACTCGGTGACGGGGGCGCCGCCCTGGATGGTCTCGATGCAGCGCTTCTCGGCGATGCACGAATAGCCCTTGGGCCAGTCCATCTGGCCGTCCTTCTTCTCGACGCCCTTGTTGCTCACGGTGCCGCTGCCGACGATGCTGCCGGCGCGCACGTTGCGCGTCTTGGCGATGTGGGCGATGAGCTGGCCGAAGTGGAAGGTCATCTCCGGGCCGGCGTCGCACATGCCGACCTTGCGGCCGTTCCAGCTGCTTTGCAGCGTCAGGTGCACGCGGCCGTGCTGCCAGGCTTCGCCGAGCTCGTCGAGCGTCACCGCCACGGGGCTGAAGGCGGTGGCGGGCTTGCTCTGGAAGAAGCCGAATCCCTTGGCCAGCTCGGCCGGAATGAGGTTGCGCAGGCTCACGTCGTTGGCCAGCATCACCAGGCGGATGCCGTCCAGCGCCTGGTCGGGCGTGGTGCCCATCTTCACGTCGCCGGTGATGACGGCGATCTCCGCCTCGAAGTCGATGCCCATGGCCTCGCTGGGCACCACGATGTCGTCGACCGGGCCGAGGAAGTCGTCGCTGCCGCCCTGGTACATCAGCGGGTCGGTGTAGAAGCTCTCGGGCACTTCGGCGTTGCGCGCCTTGCGCACCAGCTCGACGTGGTTCAGGTAGGCCGAACCGTCGGCCCATTGGTAGGCGCGCGGCAGCGGGGCCATGCACATCGAGGGATCGAACGGAAATGCATGGCGGGCGCGGCCGTGGTTGAGCGAGTCGTACAGGTCCTGCAGCTGCGGGCTCATGAAGCCCCAGTCGTCCAGCACCTGCTGCAGCCGGTTCGCGATGCCGGTGGCGTAGTGGGCGAGCGTGAGGTCGCGGGAAACGACGACGAGCTGGCCGTCGCGCGAGCCGTCCTTCAGGGTGGCGAGTTTCATGATGCGGTAGGTGTGTGAGGGCGGCTGCCGCTCCCACTTAAACTGGTTGGACGGGCGGCAGTGTACCGAGGTGGTCTCGGTGAACCTCCGCGCCGGCGCCCCACTCCACACTCTGATGCCGACGCTCGTCGCCCCCCCTCCGCTGCCCGCCGGCCTGCCCGGGCGCCCGTCATGGCGGGTACTGGCTGCCCTGACGCTGCTGGTGGCGGTGATCCACCTGCTGGTGCTCGGGCTGGCGCCGACGGCCATCGGGCCGGAGCCCTCGCCGCTGGCCAACAAGTTCATCACGCGCACGATCGTGATCGCGCCGCCCGCTTCCGAAAAGCCGGCCGCGCCGGCCGCCGCAGCGCCGCCTGAAGCCCGGCCGCCGGCCCCGGTGAAGCCGCGCCGGGCCCGCGCGCCGTCGGTGCCGAAGCCCAAGCCGGCACCGGCGCCCGTGCCCCAGGCCGACAACGCGGCGCCCAAGGAACCGGAAACGCCCGACCTGACGGCGCAGCCCGCTACGGATTCAGGAGCAACGCCGGCTGAAGCCCCGGCCGCCGCCGCGGGGAGCGGCGCAGGCACCGGCGACGGCGCGGCGGGCGCGTCCGCCGGCGCTGCGAATCCCGCGTCCGGCAACATCGTCGGTACCCAGTCGCTGCGCATTCCGGGTTCGGTGACGCTCGACTTCACGGCCACCGGGCAAGACGGCTCGTCTCCCATGCAGGGCGTGTTCGGCGAGCTGACCTGGCTGCAGGACGGCAGCCGCTACGACGCCCGGCTGACGCTGAAGGTGCTGTTCAGCACCATCCGCAGCCAGCACAGCACCGGCCGCATCGGCCCGTCGGGCATCGAGCCGGACCGTTACTCGGAGAGCCGCAAGTCCGAGGTGGCGTCGCATTTCGTGCGCGACCAGGGGCAGGTGGTGTTCAGCAACAACGCGCCCTCCGTGCCGCTGCTGGCCGGCGCGCAGGACCGGCTGAGCATCATGATGCAGCTCGGAGGCCTGCTGGCGGGCGACCCGGGCCGCTACCCGGCGGGCACCCAGATTTCGGTGCAGACCGTGGGTCCGCGCGACGCGGGCGTCTGGGTCTTCGTGGTCGGCGACGAGGAGCAGCTGAGCCTGCCGGCCGGCGAATACCGGGCGCGCAAGCTCACCCGCAGCCCGCGCCAGCAGTTCGACAGCAAGCTGGAGCTCTGGCTGGCGCCGGACCACGGTTATCTGCCCGTGCGGATCAAGCAAACCGAGCCCAACGGCAACTTCGCCGACGCCCAGTTGCGCAAATCCCTACCCACGAGCCCCACAAATTGAGGCAAAACGCACATATCGACGTTGAAAGTAAACAAAAGACAACGGGTCTTGAAACTGGCGCGTTGATTGCTAAGTACTCTCCATGAATGCCATCGACATCCTTACGGGGCCCGCCATGAACATGCTTTATGACTCGGAGTCTTTCGTCGTCGTCCACGTGCAACCCACCGAAGGCGACGAACCCGCGCAGCCGAACATGCCGGTCCTCGAACGCCACGGCTTCGAAATCGTGGACAAGCGTTCAGGCAAGGAGGTCTACCTCGACGGCTCATGGGCCGAGCTTTTCCAGCAGCAGATCGCCGCCTGGCAGCTCAACACCCCCACCCAGGAAGAAGTCGAGGACACGCTGGAAGGCTATGCCGAGCTGGCCCACACGCCGGTGCTCGTGCACTGATTCGCTCCTGTCCCCAGCAAAAAGCGCCTTTCAGGGCGCTTTTTTCATGGGCAGCCGCTCTTCAGCGGTAGATCCACCGGTACATCGGCCCCACCAGCAGCAGCACCGCCACCAGCCGGCACACCTGGAACGCCGTGACCACCGGCACGCCCAGCTGCAGTACCTTGGCCGTGATCGACATCTCTGCGATGCCGCCCGGCGAGGTGCCCAAAATCATGGTGGCCGGGTGCAGCCCGGTCGCCCAGGCCAGCAGCCAGGCCACCGCGCCGCACAGCGCCAGCATGCCGAAGGTGCCGAGCGCCACCGAGCCTAGCCAGCGCGGCGCCGTGTGGAGGAACTCCCGGCTGAAGCGCACGCCCAGGCTCACCGCGATCAACAGCTGCGCCGTGTTCGACATCCATGCCGGCACCGCCGACAGCGAATGCCCGGCCACGGTGAAGCCCATCGCCACCAGCAGCGGCCCCATGAACCACGGGTTGGTGCGCTTCAGCGCGCGCATCGCGAGTGCGCCGATGCCGGTAGCCACCGCAAGCAGCGCGAGCCCGCCCGGGTTCACCTCGCGCGCGCCGGGCGGACTGATCTCCAGCCCGTGCAGCCCGCTCCACTGCATCGCGAACGGGATGGTGACCGTCACCACCACCAGCCGCAGGCTGTGCGCCGCCGCCACGAGATCGGTGCGCGCGCCGGCCGACTCGGCCATCAGCGTCATCTCGGAGGCGCCGCCGATGGCGCCCGCGAAGTAAGTCGTGGCTCTCATGGGCTTCGCCGGCACATGCGGCATGCGCGCCGCATGCACCCCGTGCAGCCAGCGCCCGAAGCCCCAGCCCAGCAGCAGCGCCCAGCCGATCGCCAGCGCGATCGCCCACCACACGCCGGCCACCAGCGACACCACGTGCGGCGTGAAGTACAGCCCCAGCGCGGTGCCGATGGTCCACTGGCCCGCGTTGCGCAGCGGTGTGTGGCTGGCGGTCGGCAGGCCGGCGATGGAAGCCAGCGACACCGCGATCAGCGGGCCGATCATCCAGGGCAGCGGCGTGTGCAGCGCCAGGCAGACACCCGCGGCGGCGAGCGCCAGCAGCAGCGTGGCGGTCACGCGGACGATGAAGGGGAGAGGCACGGACGGACAGGAAGTAGCGGGATTGGACGGCAGGGCGCGCATGCGCCGAAGGCCTAGTATGGCGCGATGGCTCTTTCACGATTCTCGCGAGCGCTGGCTCCCCGCCTTCCCTTTCTCCTCGTCGCCACGCTGGTTGCGGCCGCCCTCGCCGGCTGCTCGGCGCTGTCCTCCGACGCGCCCGACGCCCCCGTCGCACGCCGCGTCGCCGCGCTGCTGCCGGTCGACGCCCTGCTGCTCGGCGAGCAGCACGACGCGCCCGAGCACCACGTCATCGAGCGCGAAACCGTCGAGGCGCTGGTCGCGCGCGGCCAGCTCGCCGCGCTGGCGCTCGAGATGGCGGAAGAAGGCCGCGGCACCGCCCACGTGGCACCCACCGCCACCGAAGCCCAGGTGCGGGCCGCGCTCGACTGGAGCGACAAGGCCTGGCCCTGGGCCAGCTACGGCCCGGCCGTGATGGCCGCCGTGCGCGCGGGCGTGCCCGTGGTCGGCGCCAACCTGCCGCGCGCACGCATGAAAGACGCGATGGCGGACGTCTCGCTCGACGCGCAGCTCGGCAACGATGCCTACGTCGCCCAGCAGGACGCGGTGCGCGAGGGCCACTGCAAGCTCTTGCCCGAGTCGCAGATCATTCCCATGACCCGCATCCAGGTGGGCCGCGACCGCGCGATGGCGCAGGCCATCGTCAAGGCGCGGCAGCCCGGCAAGACGGTGCTGCTGATCGCCGGATCCGGCCATGTGGTGCGCACCCTCGGCGTGCCGCAGCACTTGCCGAACGACGTCAGGATCGCCACGGTGCGCATGCTGGCCGCGCCCACGCTGGCGAACGTGGTGCCCGGCGAATACGACCGCATCTGGCAGACGCCGGCGCTGCCACCGCAGGACTACTGCGCCGAGTTGCGCCGGCCTGCCAAGCCGAGCCCGCAGTAAGCGCAAAAAAAGCCGCGGGCCTCGAAAGGTCCGCGGCTTTTGCAGCCTGACGGCGGCGCGCGATTTCAGCGCGCGGTGATCGTCGAGACCGACGAGTTGCCAGTCGCCGATGCGGTGATCTGGTTGCCCGTGGTGCGCAGCGTGCTGTTGCCCACCGCGCCCGTCACGCCGACCCCGAAGTTCACGCTCGTCACCGTGGCCGTCACCGCGCCGGTGTTGACCTGGTAGTTGGCGATGGCCGCGCTCGGCGTGCCGGTGTTCAGCGCCGTCTGCGTTACGCGGTTGGTCGCGCTGTTGCCGAAGGCCTGCGCCGCCAGCGCGTTGCCGGTGACCCCGACCGTGCCGTTCGACACGCCCGCGCCGGTGCCGTTGAGCGCCACCTGGTAGCTCGTGCCCGTGCTGGTGGCCGTGACCATGCCCGTGTTGTTCTGGCTGTTGAGGATCGCCGCGCTGGCGCCCACGTTGAGCGCCAGCGGGGACGCGACGAGGCTGGACGAGCCCGCCGTGGCCGCCACGCCGTAGCCGCTGCCGCCGCCGGATTCGAGCAGGTTGGTCGCCGAGTTGCCGCGCGCCAGAGCGGCCGTGGTGTTGCCGTCGAGCGAAACGCTGCTGCCGTTGAGCGGCGCCGCGCCGGCCAGGGTGGTGTTGGCCACTGTGCCGGCCGTCGCCGTCACGGTCGCCGTGCTGCCCTGCACGTTCGCGATGCCGGTGCTGGCCCCCTGCGCCCCGCTGCCCGCCACCGTGACGGTGTTGGCCGCGCGGTTGGCCGAGGCCTCGGCGAAGGTGCTGTTGCCGGAGATCGTGAGCGCGCCATTGGCCAGGCCTTGCGTACCGGGCGCGCTGTTGTCGTCGTTGTGGATCGAGGTGCTGGCGGTGCTGGAAACCGTCGAGGAAGCCGACTGGCGGTTCGACAGCACATGGTCGCCGCTGGCCACGAGGTTGTCGGCGCTGCCGGTCTCGCTCAGCGAGGCCGAGCCCGTCGCGCCCGGCGGCAAGGCGTTGACCGCGCTCACGCTCAGCGAGTTGGCCGCGTCGTTCATCACGCCCAGCGCCGTGTTGCTGTTGCCGGAGATGCGGATGGTCGAAGCGGAGGAAGCCACCGGCGCGAACAGTTCCAGCGTGGACGATGCCGTCACCGGCGCGGTGCCCGACTGCGTCGACTGCAGCGCCGAGCGCGCGCCCACGTTCGAACCCGCCAGCGCCACGCTGTTGAGCGCGGTGTTCGACACCGCCTTCGCGCTCTGGCTGTTGTTCGTCACGCCCAGCGTCGAGGTGCCGACGTTCGACAGCGGTGCGGTGTCGATGCCGACGACGCCCGTGGCGGTGGCCGACACGGCGCCCGCCCCCAGCTGCACGTTGGCCAGCGCCTGGTCGGCCGACACGGTCACCGACGATGCCGGGCCGGTCGTGGTCGCGGGCAGCGCCGCCAGGCCGCCGGCGATGGCGCCGCCGCTCTTCACGTCGATGCTGTTGGTGGCCGCGCTGCCGGTGGCGGCGGCGCTGGTGCTGTTGCCGTCCAGCGTGGCGCTGCTGCCGACCAGGGCGCTGTTGCCGGTCAGCGTGAGCTTCGTCGCGTTGTTGGCGCTGGCCGTCACGACAGCGCTGCTGTCCTGCGCATTCAGCACCGCGACTTTGGCCGACTGCGACGCGCCGCCCGCCAGCGAGGCCGCGTTGGTCGCGCGGTTGGCCGAGGCTTCCGAGTAGGTGCTGTTGCCCGATGCCGTGAAGCTGCTGCCGTTCAGGCCGGCATTGGCGGGCACCAGGCGGTCTTCGTTGTAGATCGCGGTGTCGGCGGTGCTGGCGACAGAGGTTCCGGCCGACTGGCGGTTCACCAGCACCTGGTCGCCCAGCGCGATGGTGTTGCCGGGCAGCGCGCCCTGGGTGATGACCGCGGGAATCCCGATCCCGCCCGAGGTACCGCCCGCGACGGACACCTTGTTGCTCACGTCGTTGATCACGCCCAGCGCCGTGTTGCCGTTGTTCGAGAGCTTCACCGAAGAGCCGGACACCGAGGCAGGCGCAAACACCTGCTGGAACGAGCGCGACTCCACCGCCGCCGTGCTGCCCTGCGCCGACAGCAGCGCCGAGCGGGCGGAGACATCGGTGGCCGCGAGCGCGATGGCGTTGCTGCCGGTGTTGGCCACGGCCCTCGCGCCCTGGGTGTTGCCCGACGCGCTCAGCGTGGAGCCGCCGATCGCCGCGCCGGGGGCGGTGTCCACGCCGAATGCGGCAGCCACCCTGGAGGAGATCGTCGGGCTCGTCACCAGCTGGATGTTCGAGACGGCATGGTCGCCGACCGCGCCCGCCGTACCGGCGAGGCTGCTCGCGCCGGCCAGCGGCAGTCCGTTGCCCACGGCAATGGTGTTGCCCTTCACGTCGATGCCGTTGGCCGCCGCGTTGCCGGTGGCCGAGCCGCCGGCGGTGTTGCCGTCAACCGTGACCTGCGAGCCCTGGATGCTCCCGCCCAGCACCACCTGCACGCCGTCCTTGTTGGTGAGGAACGCGCCCTCCTGCCCTGTCAGCGAGGCGACGGTCGCGCTGGTGAGCTGCAGGTTCTGCACCGCGGTGGTGGTCGAGACGCCCACCGCATTCACGCTCACGCCGTTGGCGGCGCTGTTGCTGGTGGCGCCGGCCAGCGTGGTGTTGCCGCTGGCATCCACCTTCGAGTTGTTGACCGCGCCCGCGACCGCGACCTGTACTTCGGGCCCGCCGCTGCGCTGCGCCGACACCGAGCCCTGGCCCGATTGCGCGCTCTGCACGCTGAAGGCCGCGGTGGTGGAGAGCGTGTTGCCCGCCAAGGTCGCGCCCGACAGCAAGAGGCCCGCCGTGTCGATGTTGTTGCCCGTCACCTTCACCGTGTTGGCGGTGGCGCGGCTGCCGTAGGCCAGCGCCTCGGCGGTGTTGCCCGTGCTGGACACGGAGCCGTTGGTGAGCGCGCCTGCCACGGTGGTGCGCGCCACGATGCCGCCGGCCGCGATGGCCGAGATTTTGGTGTTCGTGACAGCCACCGCCTGCGTGTTGGTGACGTTCGCGATCGAGGCGTTCGAGCCGCTCACGTTGTTCAGCCCCAGCGCCACGCCGCTGGCCGCGTCGTTGCCGTAGGCGGCGCCGACGAAGGCGTTGCCGCTGTTCGAGACGCTGGCGGCCGACACGTTGCCGTTGACGGTCGCCGCGAAGGTGTTGGGCCCGGTGGCCGCGCTGTTGACCGTCGCCTGCACCGACTGGTCGTTCAGCACGCCGTAGGCCGCGCGCACCGTCGGCAGTGCCCCGGCGGCGTTGCTGAACGGCAGCCCGCTGGCCAAGTCGACAGTGACCGTCGAGGCCGCCGCGCCCAGCAGGATCGGACCCGGTGCCGCAGCCAGGTTGCCTGCGCTCACGCCCAGCGTGTTCGTGGCCGAGTTGCCGTAGGCGATGGCGCGCTGCAGGTTGCCGGCGACCGCGGCCGAGCCGCCCGAGAGGTTGCCGTCGACCCCGATGCGCGCCTCCGGATCCGACAGCCCCGCGCCCACGCCAGAGCTTGCGTCGTTCATCTGCACGCTGGCAATGCCGGCGCCGGTGCCCACCGAATTGCCGGTGAGCGTCAGCGTGTTGGACGCGCCGCTGCCGAGCGCCACGGCTTCCTGCCGGTTGCCGCTCAGCGCCAGCGTGTTGTTCGCCACCGGCGCGCCGCCGCCGTTGGCGGTCAGGTGAATCTGCGAGCCTAGGTTCAGCGCCGCGGCGCCGCCGTCGTTGTAATTGCCCTGCAGGTTGGTGAGGGTGGCCGCGCCGCTTGCCGACACGCGCCCGTCGGTGGCGGTGCCGCCCGAGAGCACCGCGTTGCCGTTGCCCAGCGCCACGGTAGCCGCCTGCAGCGCCAGGCTCTGCGTGACCTGGTTGCCCTGCGCGGTGGCGGCCGTGGTGTTGTCGGACACGGTCACCGTGCTGCCGGTGGTCTGGCCGTTGCCGGGCGACTCGCCGGTCTGCGCCGCGATGATCGATGGCATGACGAAGGCTGACACGCCCGCGGCGGAATTGGCCTGCTGGTTCGACACCGCGGCGGTGCCGGTGAACGACGCCGCGTTCTGGCCGCTGGCGATGGCGCTCGAGGCGGTGTTGCCCGTGGCGGCCGCCGTGATGCTGTTGTCCGCGAGCGTGAGCTGGCTGCTCTTGCTCGACTGCACGCCCGCGAGCACCCGCGCGCCCACGGTCTGGGCGAAGGTGGTCACGCCGATGTTGCCCTGGCTGTTGACGATGGCCAGGTCGCTGTTGACGTTGCTGGTCACGCCCACGCCGTTGTGCGTGCTGTTGTTGGCCGCCGTGGCGGCCGTGCCGGTGCCGGCGATGCTCACGTCGTCGATCAGGATGCGGTTGCCCGCCACGCCGGCGGTGGCGCCGAGCGCCTCGTTGCCGGTGGCCGCGCTGGAGATGGCGTTGCCCTGCACCGACAGCGACCCCTGGAGCACGTTGGCGCCGCCAGCGGGCGCCCCGCTCACGATGCCCATGACCACCGAGCCCGTGTTGGTCGCGCTGTGCGTGACCGCGAGGATGCCGTTGCCATTGGCCTGAAGGTTCGCCACCACCGCCGAGCCCGCGAAGGACGGCGCGCCGCCCGACTGGATCTCGGCCGTGTTGCTGGCGCTGTTGGCCTTGAGCACCGCGGCGATCGAGTTGCGCTCGAGCGCGGCCGCGGTGGTGATGGTGTTGCCGGCGTTGGCCGTCAGCATCAGGTCGACCGTGTTGTTCAGCAGGACCGCGCCGGAGCCTGCGCCGGTGGCCGACTGCAGCGAGGTCACGACGATGTTGCCCTTGGCGTCGAACAATTGCGCGCCCGCCGGATAGGTCAGCACCGAGGTGCCGGCCTGCGCCGGCGCGCCCACCGGCGCCGCGCCCGAGACCACCGAACTGCCGCTGTTGAGCGTGGTGGTGGCCGAGATGGTGTTGTCGGCGTTGACCACGCTGCCGCTTTGCAGCGTGCTCGACTCGACCGCGAGCTTGCTGCCCGTGACGCTGCTGTTGATCACGCCGCTGTTGGTCGCCACGCCCAGCGTCGCCGCGTTGTTCACCGGCAGGCCGGGCGCGGGCTGGATGCCGTTGGCAAAGCTGTTGCCGGTGGCGGTCGCGCCGATCAGGTTGCCGCTGGTGCTCATCGCCACCGGATTGGGCGTGGACGGCGTGCCCGTGGAGGTGGTGCCCACGCTGGCGCCGGTGATCGCGGCGTTGACGTTGGCGGTGTTGTTGCTGCCCGCGTTCACCGACGGCGTACCGTTGGCGCTGCCGTTGTACGCGGCACCGACAGTGGTTTCTGCGGCCTGCGCACCGGAAGCGGCGGCTATCAGCGCCATCGCCACTGCGGTGCCGACGCTGCTGCGGCTGAACATGGGCGCGCGTGCGGCCCGGCTCTGGATCTTGCGTGCTTTCATGTCGTGACTCCTCGGATGTTGGAAGCGTTCTGGCTCGGCTGGAAAAAAACGGATGGGAGGGGCTGTGCGCGGCAAGGCGCGGTCGGTCGCTCTGGATGAAGTGGTCTTCAGTCGCCCTTCGTGGCGCCGTCGTCGGCGGAAGCGCGCGGCGCCGCGCTGCCGACCGCCACGCTGCCGATGCGCAGCTTGGCGATCTCCTGCAGTCCCGGGCCGTCGCGGTGGATCGATGTGTCGGCCGCATCGGGCCGCCAGGTGACGCTGATGGCGCCCGGCGCCACGCCGCGGTTGGCCAGCGCCGAAGTGACGGCGGCAATGCGCTGGTCGGTCAGTTCGTCGCGCTTGCGGGCGTCCCAGTTCTCGGTGTCGCGCGCCACCAGCACGATGTCGGTCGCGCCCTTCTTGGCCAGGCCCGCGATCTGGTCGATCAGCGCGAGCGAGCTGCCGCCGAGCGTGGTCGCGCCGAAGTCGAACGCCACCTGCGTGGCCGTGCCGGTGAGGCGGGCGCCGCCCGGGCCGCCCGCGTTGACGGCCACGCCGCCCTGCACCACCGGCGAAGCGACGGCCGCGCCGCCCACCGTGGCATCGCCCGGGTTGTCGACCTTGCGCAGATCGGCGGCGGGCGTGAGCGGGATGGCCTCGCCGCCGCCCGGGCGCATCGTCATGCAGGGCCGGTGGTCGACCTGCGTGACGGCCGCCATGAGCCGCACCACGCCTTCTTCGAGCGCGGCGCGCACGCCCATCTGCACCGGCTCCTGGCCCTTGGCGCCGATGTCCACGTCGTACAGCTTGCTGCCGAAGAAGCGGAACACGTTCAGGCCCACTTCGTAGCCGTTGAACTGCTTGGTGAGGCTCACCGTGCGCACCACCATCAGCGACTTGGTGTCGACGATGCGCAGGTCCACGCTCACCGACTGGCTGAAGGTGCGCGCCTTCACGCCCACCTGGTTCACCGCGAACTCGGCACCGCCCGAGTTGATGTTGTAGTTGAGCTCGGTGATGCCGCCGACGATGAAGTAGTCGGACTTGTTGATGGTGCCGCCGAAATACGGCATCCACGGCACGGTCTGCCCGCCGTTGGGTCCGCCGAGCTGGTGCGTGCGGCCGTCGCCGAGTTGGCGGCGGTCCGCGTACGCGAGCTCGCGCTCGGCGATCACCGGGTCGAAGCGCTCCGCGATGCTCACGGCGCCGCCGAGCTTGCCGAGCGCCGAATACACCATCAGCGCGCCGCCCTGCGTGATGGCATTGCCTTCGTTGATGCTGTACTTGCCGGTGTAGTCCTTCACGTCGCCCACGCCCACCACGATGGGCGGGCGGCGCGTGGCCGCGATGTGGTCGGCGTAGCAGGCGAGCACGGCCTCCATCGGCGTGACGTTGTCGCGCACGGCGGGGCCGAGCACCACGGGCGCCTCGTTGGGCGCAAAACGCTGCTGCGGTGCAGAGACGCAACCGGCAAGCGCCACGGCCGCGACCGCGGCGAGTGCGAATGTTCTGGTCGTGTGCATGTCGCGTGCCCCGGTTTTCAATTGAGCACCCCGAACGCGCATGCCGAGCTGCCGCCCACGCTGGCCGTCTGCGCGCCGGCGTTGCCCTGTGCCGAGTTCAGCGCCTGGTTGGCCGCGCCCTGCACCTGCGTGCTGGTGCCGCCGACGACGGCCGAGCCCACCGCGCCGCTGTTGGCCTGCGAGGTGCCCACCGTCGCGCCGCCGAGCGTGCCCACGCCGGTGCGGCTGTCGTTGCCCGAGGCACTCGAATTCGCGCCCGCGTTCGACGGCGAATTCGCGACCGTGCTGTTGTTGCCGTCGTTGCCGGTCGAGGTGGCCGAGACGTTGCAGTTGTATTGCCGGCCGATGGTCGTGTTGTAGACCGGCGCGGCGTAGTAGCCGCTCTTCTGCTTGCGGATCATGTCCTGCACCGCGGCCTGGTTGACCTTGTCGGCGCTCGACTGGAACTGCCACGCGGCGTTCTCGCCGACGTTGTTGGCCAGCGCCATGGAAGAAGACGCGCAGCCGCAGGCCGCGAACGCCAGTGCGATCAGCCTCGGGACCCGACGGCGGCGACAGCCGGCCTCGACGAGACCGGCATGGAAAAAGACGCGCTGCATGACTGCTCCTCTCTGGAATTCGCACGCCTTGAATCCGTCATTGGATTCGCGGTCGGCGTTCTGCGAGGAGGGATGCTAGGGACGGCAGGAAACAGCCGGTATCCCGAGAACCGGTAGAAGTGGCGGGAACAAACCCATGCCTTCGCCGGTGCTGCTGGCCACCGTTATCGGTGGGTTCCTCGTGTGCATCGCGGGTGTTGCCGCGAAGGAAGAGGACGGGTGGCCAGCGAGGAGGTCACGCCGCCGCGGTGCCGCGGCGGCGTGTGCGGACAGACCTCAGGCGTGAGCCTTGATCGAGTCCGCGAGCGTGTTCACGAGCGTGTCGATGTGCGACTTCTCCACGATGTACGGCGGCGCGATCACCAGCACGTCGCCGGCGGGGCGCACCAGCGCGCCCTTGTGGAAGCAGTCCAGGAAGATTTCATAGGCGCGCTTGCCCGGCGTGCCCGCGATGGGCGCCAGCTCCACCGCCGCGGCCAGGCCGAGGCTGCGGATGCTGATGACGTTCGGCAGGCCCTTGAATGTGCTGTGGAATGCATCGCCCAGCACCTTGCCCATTTCGCCTGCGCGCGCGAACAGGTTCTCCTGCTTGAACAGGTCGAGCGTGGCGATGGCCGCGGCGCAGGCCACCGGATGGCCCGAATAGGTGTAGCCGTGGAAGAACTCGACCACGTGCTCGGGCGCGTCGGTCTTCATCATCGCGTCGTAGAGCTTGTCGCGGCAAATCACGCCGCCCAGCGGAATGACGCCGTTGGTCACGCACTTGGCGAAGTTCAGCATGTCGGGCACCACGCCGAAATAGTCCGACGCGAAGTTGGTGCCCATGCGGCCGAAGCCGGTGATGACCTCGTCGAAGATCAGCAGGATGCCGTGCTTGTCGCAGATCTCGCGCAGGCGCTGGAGGTAGCCCTTGGGCGGCAGGTACCAGCCGGCCGAACCGGCCACGGGCTCCACGATGATCGCGGCCACGTTGCTCGGGTCGTGCAGCGGCAGGATGCGGGTCTCGAGCTCGACCAGCGGGTCTTCGGCCCACACCGGCTCCTCGTTGTGGATGTAGGCGTGGTTCACCGGATCATGGATGAAGCGCATGTGGTCCACGCGCGGCAGGAAAGCCGAGCCGAACACCTTGCGGTTGCCCGGGATGCCGCCCACCGACATGCCGCCGAACCCCACGCCGTGGTAGCCCTTCTCGCGGCCGATGAACACGTTGCGGTGGCCTTCGCCGCGCGCGCGGTGGTAGGCCAGCGCCACCTTCATGGAGGTGTCGGCGGCTTCGGAGCCCGAGTTGCAGAACAGCACCTTGTTGAGGTCGCCGGGGGCCAGCGAGGCGATCATCTCGGCCGCCTTGAAGGCCCTGTCGTTGCTGACCTGGAAGGCGGTGGCGTAGTCGAGCGTGTCGAGCTGCTTCTTGATCGCCTCGTTGATCGGCTTCCTGTTGTGGCCGGCGCCCACGCACCACAGCGACGAGATGCCGTCGATCACCTTCTTGCCGTCGTGGGTGGTGAATTCCATGCCGTCGGCCGCCACGAAAACGCGCGGATCCTTGCGGAAATGACGGTTGGGGGTGAAGGGCAACCACTGGTTGTCCATGTTGAAGTCCTGGAAGGCCATGTCTCGCTCCTGCGGGTTATGGGGTCGGGGAAAATCGCGATTCTGGCACCCCTGCGACAATTCCACCCAGATGACGACCTCTACGCCTACCTCGCCCGCCTACATCCTGAACCTCTCCTGCCCCGACCGGACAGGCATCGTGCACGCCGTCTCGGGCTTTCTGCTCGAGCGTGGCGCCAACATCGAAGAGGCAGCCCAGTACAACGACCACGGCACCGGCCTGTTCTTCATGCGCGTGCGCTTCGCCTGCGGCGACCACAGCGAAGCCACGCTGCGCGAAGAGCTGAAGACCTTCGCCGCCGGCTTCGGCATGACGCTGCAGCTGCACGCCGCCGCCGAGCCGATGAAGACCGTGCTGCTAGTCAGCAAGGAAGGCCATTGCCTCAACGACCTGCTGTTCCGCTGGAAGAGCGGCCTGCTCGCCATCGACGTGCGCGCCATCATCTCGAACCACCGCGACTTCTACCAGCTGGCCGCCAGCTACAACGTGCCGTTCCACCACATCCCGGTGACGGCCGCCACCAAGGCCCAGGCCGAGGCGAAGCAGCTGGAAATCATCGAGTCCGAGGGCGCCGAGCTGGTGGTGCTGGCGCGCTACATGCAGATCCTGAGCAACGACCTGTGCCGCAGCCTGGCCGGCCGCGCGATCAACATCCACCATTCGTTCCTGCCCAGCTTCAAGGGCGCCAAGCCCTACTACCAGGCGCACGACCGCGGCGTTAAGCTGATCGGCGCCACCGCCCACTACGTGACGGCCGACCTGGACGAAGGCCCGATCATCGAGCAGGACGTGGCCCGCGCCGACCACACCGACACCGTGGAAGACCTGACGGCGCGCGGCCGCGACACCGAGAGCCAGGTGCTGGCCCGCGCGGTGAAGTGGCACAGCGAGCACCGGGTGCTGCTGAACGGCCACCGCACCGTCGTCTTCCGCTAGGTCAGTTCCTGTAGGGATTGTTCGGCCGGCGGTCGTAGCGGTTGGGCACCCCGTCGCCGTCGCGGTCCCAGCGGCCGGCGTTGTACACCCAGCGGCCGCCGTCCTGGCGCCATTCGGGCGCACGGTACGCATAGCCCGGACGGGCGCGCACCCAGTTGCCGCGCACCCACACATGGCGGCCGCCACGCCATTCATAGTGCCCCGGCGCCCAGACGAAACCGCGGCGCGGCGGCGGCACGCGCTCGAAGCGCGGCGGAGGCGGCGCCACCTGGACGGTGACCACGGGTTGCGCCTGCGCGGCGGTGGGAACGGTCAGAGCGCCCACGGACAGAAGCGAAGCCGTACCGATGGAAAGAGCCAATGCGATTTTTTTCATGAAGGACTCCTCATGAGTAGTTGGAAGAGCCTTCATGCTGCCGGGCTCATGTGAACCGCCTGTAAGCGGGACACGAAGTCTTATGTAGAGCTGTTTCGCGATTCTCCCGGCGCAATCGCGCACATTCACTCCATCAGTTCCTTCAGGTCGACGGCCGAAGCCATCGCCGCATGCCCGGCCTTGTTCGGGTGCAGGTGGTCGCCGCTGTCGTACTTCGGGTTCAGCGCGAGCGGATCGGCGGGGTCGCGCAGGACGGCGTCGAAATCGATCACGCCGTCCACGTCCTGCCGGCCGCGGATCCAGGTGTTGACCGCGCCGCGCATGGCCTCGGTCGCCTGCGTCCAGTAGGGCGTGTTCCGGAACGGCGGCACGGTGCCGATCATCAGCTTCACGCCCTTGGCGCGCGCCTGCTTGATGAGCTGCTCGAGGCCTTCGGTGATGCGCTCGGCAGTGGGCGCCTCTGACGCGATGTGCGGGAACCCGGGCACGCCGGCGAACGCTGCGCGGCCGATGTCGTTGGTGCCCATCAGCACGATCACGTGCGTCACGCCGCTTTGCGCCAGCACGTCCTTCGCGAAGCGCGACATGCCGCTGGGCCCCGAGCTGTCGAGCAGCAGCCGGTTGCCGCCGATGCCCATGTTGATCACCGACAGCCCGGCCGGCACCTGCGGGCTGTCGCGCAGCCGCGTGGCGAGCATGACGGGGTAGGAACCGCCGCTGGCGTCGTTGCCGCCCGCCGTGATGGAGTCGCCGAAGGCCACCACGATGCGGGCCGGCTGGCTCGTCATCACGTCGAGGCCGGTCACGATGTGGTTGAGCGCCAGCGGCGCCGCGCCTTGCAGTTTGGCCGTCCCGGTGGCGTTGCCAGGGACGACCCAGCTCGTGCCCTGGCCGTTCTGGTGGATGGTCGCGAAGGGCGTCGGCTGGTCGAGGTAGGTGCTCACCGCCAGGGTCTGGCCGGCCTCGGCCTTCAGGTCGATGCCGTCGCTCCAGGCGTCCGCGCCCGGCGCGATGGTGAGGCTGCCGCGGCCGCCGAAGCGCAGCGGGCCCAGCGTGGCCGGAGACACCGCGTTCCCGCCCGTGACCAGCCCCACGCTCGCCGCGGCGATGCGCAGCGGCGCCTTGCCGAAGCGGTTGGAGAAGCGCACGCGCACGCGGCTTCCGTCCAGCGCGGGCTGCACCAGCTGGCGCAGCGTCTGGCCGCGAAACACGTGCTTGCCGGGCCCCGCCAGCGGTGCGGTGGTGGGGTTCGCCATGAGCTCGCTGAACTCCATGGGCGCCGCAGCCCAGCTGGCGACCCAATGGGCCTCGGCGGGCTGCCGGGGCGGCTGGCCGGCGGATGGCAATGCCCACACGCCGGCACCCACCGCGGCAAGGAGCCATGCGACCATCCAATGCGTTGCGGCGCCCGCGCAGAACCGAGCCCGCCAACGTGAAATCAATTCCATGCGCGCAAAGCCGCCCAGTTTACGGAGCCGCCTTTACCCCGGTCGTTACGAGGTCTAGCGCGCGGTTACCAGGTGTCCACGTAGGGCGAGACGGCTTCGTGGCGGCCCGCGGCCGAATCCAGCCCGCGCACCAGCCAGGTGCGCGTGTCCGCCGGATCGATCACAGCGTCGATCTCCAGTGTCTGCGCCATGTGGATCGCCTCGCCGTTGGCGTACTGCTGCGCCAAGAGCTTCTTGAACAGTGCGTCGCGCTCGTCGCCTTCCGGCACGGCGGCCAGTTCCTTGCGGAAACCCAGCCGCACGGCGCCTTCGAGGCCCATTGCGCCGAACTCGCCGGTCGGCCAGGCCACGGTGAAGACCGGCGCATCGAAGCCGCCCGCCGTCATCGCCTGCGCGCCCAGGCCGTAGCCCTTGCGCAGCACCACCGCGAAGAACGGCACGCGCAGATGCGAGGCCACCATGAACATGCGGCACACGTGCCGCACCTGCGCCCGCGCCTCGATTTCGGGGCCGACCATGAAGCCGGGCGTGTCGCACAACGAAACAATCGGAAGCCCGTGCGCATTGCACAGCTGCATGAAGCGCGCGGACTTGTCGGCCGCCTCGACGTCGATCGCGCCGCCCAGGTGATGCGGGTTGTTGGCCATCAGGCCCACCGGCCGGCCCTCGATGCGCGCCAGCGCGGTGACCACACCGGCACCGAAACCCGCGCGCAGTTCGAGCAGCGAGCCGGTGTCGGCCACGCCGCGCATGGCGGCGCGCACGTCGTACACGCGCAGGCGGTTCTCGGGCACCACGTGGCGCAGCGTGCGCGGGTCGGCGCACTGCCAGTCGGAGGTCGGGCCCTGGAAGTACGAGAGATATTGCTTCGCCGCCGCCACGGCCGCCGCCTCGTCGTCCACCAGGATGTCGATCACGCCGTTGCGCGACTGCACGCTGCTCGGCCCGATCTGCTCGGGCGCGAAGGTGCCGAGACCGCCGCCTTC
This sequence comes from Variovorax sp. PMC12, assembly GCF_003019815.1. Taxonomy (NCBI): domain Bacteria; kingdom Pseudomonadati; phylum Pseudomonadota; class Betaproteobacteria; order Burkholderiales; family Comamonadaceae; genus Variovorax; species Variovorax sp. PMC12. The sequence continues at coordinate 4,732,885 of NZ_CP027773.1, read as the reverse complement.
GATCATCGCGGGGCCGCTCATCCCGATGTTGCTGCCCCTGGTGGCGATGATCACGTCGGCGCAGCCCAGCAACGCCGCGTTGCCCGCGAAGCAGCGGCCATGCACGATGCCGACCACCGGCACCTTGCCCGACAGCGCCGCGAACTGGCTGAAGGTGTGGTTGTTCAGGCCCGCCACGATCGGCATGTCGGTGTCGCCCGGCCGCCCGCCGCCGCCTTCGGCGAACAGCACGACCGGCAGCTTCAGCTGGTGCGCCACCGCCAGCAGCCGGTCGGTCTTGTGGTGATTGCGCATGCCCTGCGTGCCGGCCAGCACGGTGTAGTCGTAGGCCAGCACCGCGCAGCGCGATGCCTCGGGGCCGAACTGCTTCGCGTTGACGCTGCCCAGGCCGGTGACCATGCCGTCGGCCGGCGTGTTGGCGATCAGGTCTTGCAGCGTGCGGCGGCGCGTCTGCGCGGCGATGGCGAGCGCGCCGTACTCGATGAAGTTGCCGGGGTCGGAGGCGGTGTCGCACAGGTCCGCGATGTTCTCGCGCGCGGTGCGGCCGCCCTGCGCATGGCGCTTGCCGACGGCGGCCTGGCGGTTGATGTCCAGCGTGGGCGCATGGCGGTCGATGACCTTCTGCAGGTCGGGGCGGATGGCATCGAGGTCGTGCTCGGCGCGCGCCTCGGCTTCCACGGCCTGCGCATCGACGGCTTCGAGCTGCACCAGCGACTGGCCTTCGACGAGGTAGTCGCCTGGCGCGGCCAGCAACGCGACCACGCGGCCCGCCACGGGTGCGTGCAGCAGATGCTCCATCTTCATCGCTTCGAGCACGCCGAGCTGCGCGCCGGCCGGCAGCACGTCGCCCACGGCGACTTCGAACTGCACGAGGCGCGCGGGCATCGGCGCCTTCACCGTGAGTTCGTCCGAGCCGTCGTCCGCGATGGCGGCTTCGGCTGCAGGCGCGGCGGCGGTCTTTCTTGCCTGCTTCTCAAGCAACGCCGAAGCAGCAAGCAGATCGCCCAGGTGCGCCTCGACGAAACGTGTGTGCACCGCCTGCGTCGCGAACTCGGGCCGCGCGGCAATGGCACGCAGCAGCGACAGGTTGGTGGCGATGCCTTCGATGTGGCATTCGTCCAGCGCGCGCAGCGAGCGCCGCAGCGCATCCGCGAATCGCGGCGACGGCGAATGCACGATCAGCTTCGCAAGCAGCGTGTCGTAGTGCGGCGAAGGCGCGAGCCCCGCATAGCCGTGCGTGTCGACGCGCACGCCCGGCCCCGCGGGCAGGTCGAAGCGAGCCAGCGCGCCGCCGGAAGGCCGCGCATTGCCCTGCGCATCGAGCGTCTCCGCATTGATGCGCCACTGCACCGCAAAGCCGCGCTGCGCCGCCGTGCGATCGGCCTCCACGCCCAGTGCGCCGAGCGGCTCGCCTGCCGCCACCGAAATCTGCAGTTGCACGAGGTCCAGCCCCGTGACCGCCTCCGTCACCGTGTGCTCGACCTGCAGGCGCGGATTGGCCTCGATGAAGACGAAGGGCAGCGTCGACGATTCCACGTCGACCAGGAACTCGAAGGTGCCGAGCCCGCGATAGCCCACCGTCCTGGCCATGCGCAACGCGGCCTGCGTGACCTGCGCGCGCAAGGCTTCGGGCAGCGAAGGGCTGGGCGCGATTTCCACCAGCTTCTGGAAGCGCCGCTGCAGCGTGCATTCGCGCTCGCCGAGGCTGGCCACAGCCTTGCCGTCGCCCAGCACCTGCACCTCGATGTGCCGCGCGTTGCGCATCAGCCGCTCCACATACACGCCCTCGATGCCGAAGGCGGCCTTGGCCTCCGACATGCAGCGCGCGTGCGCCTGCGGCAGCTCCTGCGCGTCGAGCACCGCGCGCATGCCGCGGCCGCCGCCGCCGCCGATGGCCTTGACCATCACGCCAGCGCCCTGCGCATGCTGCTCGGCGAAGAAGGCCTGCGCCTGCGCGAGCGTCACGGCGCCGGCGCTGCCGGGCATCACCGGCACATCGCATTGCGTGGCCAGCGCGCGCGCGCGTGCCTTGTCGCCGAACAGGCCCAGCTGCTCCGGCGTGGGGCCGATGAAGACCAGGCCGGCGTCCGCGCAGGCCTGTGCGAAGTCGGCGCGCTCGCTGAGGAAGCCGTAGCCGGGATGCACCGCATCGCAACCCTGCGCCTTCGCCACCGCGATCAGCGCCGCGACATCGAGATAGGCGGCGGGCCCGGTGGCATCGAGCGCCACCGCCACGTCGGCCAGTTGCGCGTGCAGCGCCGCCGCGTCGTCGCGCGCATGCACCGCCACGCTGGCGATGTCCAGGTCGCGCAGCGCGCGCACCAGCCGCACGGCGATCTCGCCGCGGTTGGCAATCAGAACTTTGGAAAACAGCAAACGGAACCTCTCAGCTTTTGTCTTTGAGCAGCCGGCGCAGCACCTTGCCGGCGCCGGTGGTCGGCAGTGCGTCGATGAAGCTCACGGCGCGCGGCGCCTTGTAGCTCGCCATGTTGTCGCGCGCCCAGGCCACGAGCGCGTCGGCCTCCAGCGCGGCGCCGGGCTTGCGCACGATGAAGGCCTTCACGACCTCGCCCTTCTCCGCATCGGGCTGCGCGATGACCGCCGCCTGCGCCACCGCCGGATGCTTGATGAGGATGGTCTCGACCTCTTCCGGGAACACGCTGTAGCCCGAGACCTTGATCATTTCCTTGAAGCGGCCGATGAAGGTGAGGTAGCCGTCGGCGTCGAGCTTGCCCATGTCGCCGGTGTGCACCCAGCCGTTGCGCAGCGTGGCGGCGGTGGCCTCGGGCTTGTTCCAGTAGCCCTTGAACGAGCCCTTGCTGGTCAGCACGATCTCGCCGACCTCGCCCACCGGCATGTCGGCCTGGGTGTCGGTGTCGATGATGCGGATGGTCACGCCCGGCACCGCGATGCCCTGCGTGCCCCAGCGCGGCGCATGGTGCGGCGTGTAGGTGTCGCAGGTGTGGGTCTCGCTCAGGCCGTAGGCGGCTTCGAACGAGGTGCAGTTGGGCGCATGCGAGCGCCACTGCTGCGCGAGCGGTTCGGTGAATGTGATGCCGAAGCTGGTTACCGGGTTCATCTTCAGGCTGCCCAGGTCGAAGGCCGCGATGTCCGGCACCTGCATGCAGGCCACGTTCATCGGCGCGATGCTGTACCACCAGCTCACCTTGTACGTGGAGATGGCCTGCAGCACGGTGCGCGGGTCGAAGCGGTGCAGCAGCACCGAGGCCGCGCCGCTGAGCACCGGCACGTTCACGCCCATCAGCATGCCGGCGATGTGATACAGCGGCGCGATGGACAGCAGCACGTCGGCCGGCCCCACGCCGTTGCAGTCGGCCGCCGCGCGCGTCTTGAAGAGCGCGTTGGCGTAAGTGAGCATCGCGCCCTTCGGCAGGCCCGTGGTGCCCGAGGTGTAGGTCATGAGCGCCACGTCGTCCATGTCGATGGCCACGGGCTGCGGCCTGGCATCGGCTTTCATCACGGCGAGGAAGTCTTCGCAGCCCTCGGGCACGGTGCGCGCTGCGTCGTGCTCGGCGGCCAGTTCGGCCGGCAGGTCGAGCGAGGGCTGCGCGGGCAGCAGGTCGGCGTAGTGCACCGCGAACACATGTTCGAGCGCGCTTTCAGGCTGCACCTTGCGCACCACCGGCAGCAACGGCGCGGCCGCGATGATCACCCGCGCCTTCAGGTCGTTGACCTGGTAGGCCAGCTCGTGCTCCTTGTTGAGCGGGCCGCTCGGGCAGACGATGGCGCCGATCTTCTGGATGCCGAAGTGCGCCACCAGGTACTGCGGGCAGTTGTTGAGGAACAGCACCACCGGCTCGCCCTTCTTCACGCCCAGGGCCTGCAGCCGCGCTGCGAAGGCATCGCTCGCGCGGTCGAGCTCGGCCCAGCTCATGGCATGGCCGTACCAGATGCACGCGGGGCTCGCGCCGCGCTCGCGCGCGTGGGTGCGCAGGTACTCGTGCAGGGGCTGCTGGGGGCGGTCGGGCAATGTCTCCATGGCGTCACTTTCTCAGGGTTATCGATAGCCGCCCATGCAGGGCGGGCGCTTGCCAATGCCGCATGGTGCACGAACAATCCTACCCATGGGTATAACTTCCGCGACACGGCAAAAACCCTCTGGAGACCAGAGCGAGACAACGACCACGCAGCCGCACCTGCCGCAGGGCACCGGCCGGCAGCGCGCCGCCACGCAAGGCACCGACCTGCAGCGCGAGCGCATCCTGCAGGCGGCGGCGCAGCTGTTCGCGGCGCAGGGCTACGCCAACACGACCATGGCGCAGATCGTTCGCGCGCTGGGCGTGACCAAGCCTTTCGTGTACTACTACTTCCGCGACAAGCAGGAAATCTTCGAGACGCTCTCGTGGGCCCCGGCGGTCGACTGCTTCACCGCGCTCGACTTCGCGGCCACCGACCCGCGACGCGCCAGCGAGAAGGTGCTCGAAGGCATCGAGCGGCTGATCCGCGCGACCATCACGCATCACCCGGCCGCCTTCTTCGCCTACCGCGAGCCGCAGGTGTACCGGCCCGAATACCTCGCCGCGCAGAAGAGGCTGGCGCATCACTTCTACGACCTGCTGTGCCCGCTGCTCGAAGAAGCGCGGCGCGACGGCGACCTCGACTTCACCGAGACCAAGATCACCGCGCTCGCCGCCTGCAGCCTGCCGGGCTTCCTGTACAGCTGGTACCGGCCGGGCGGACGCCTGTCGCCCGACGAGGTGGTGGCCGAGCTCACCAGGCTGGCCAGCCGCGTGATCGGGCTGCGAACGAAGACCTGACGACAACAACCTCCGGAGACAGACCATGAAGTTCAACCGTGCGCCATTGGCGCGGATCGCCCTTGCCTCTGTGCTTTGCATCGCGGGCGCCGCGCATGCCCAGCAGCAGCAGCAGACCTACAAGATCGCCTACATCGACCCGCTCTCGGGCCCCTTCGCCAATGTCGGCGAGCTGATGCTGATGCACACGCAGTACGCCATCGAGGACATCAACGCCAAGGGCGGCGTGCTCGGCGGCACCAAGCTGCAGCTGCTGCAGTTCGACAGCAAGCTGTCGGCGCAGGAAAGCCAGAGCGCGCTGCAGGCGGCCATCGACCAGGGTGCGAAGGCGATCGTGACGGGCGGCTCGGGATCGTCGGTGGTCACGGCGCTGGTGCAGTCGGTGGCACGCTGGAACCAGCGCAACCCGGGCAAGGAACTGATCGTGCTGAACCATTCCTCCATCGACCCGGAGATGACGGGCAAGGCCTGCAGCTTCTGGCACTTCCAGACCGAGGCGAACACGGCGATGAAGATGAAGGCGCTGGCCAACTACATCAAGAAGACGCCCGATGTGAAGAAGGTCTATCTGCTGAACCAGGACTATGCGCACGGCAAGCAGTGGGCCAGCTATGGCCGCCAGATGGTGGGCCTCGCGCGGCCCGACATCCAGTTCGTCGGCGAGACGCTGCACCCCATCGGCCGGGTGAAGGACTTCGCGCCGTACATCGCCAACGTGAAGCAGAGCGGAGCCGACTCGGTCATCACAGGCAACTGGGGCCAGGACATGACGCTGCTGCTGAAGGCCGCGGGCGACGCGGGCTACAACCTGCGTTACTTCAACCACAGCGCGGGTTCGGTGCCGGGCACGGTGACCGCGGTGTCGCAGGCGAAGCTGGGGCAGTTGACGTGGGTGGCCGAATGGCATCCGGGCGAGGCCGACACGCCGAAGGTGGACGCGCTGGCCAAGGCCTACAAGGCCAAGACGGGCAAGGACTTCCTCGCGCCGCGCATCGACATGACGCCGCGCCTGCTGGCCGCGGCCATCAACAAGGCAGGCTCCACGGACACGGTGAAGGTGGCGCATGCACTCGAAGACCTGACTTTCGATTCGGTGGTGGGACCGGTGCGCATGCGCGGCGAAGACCATCAGTTGCTGCTGCCGCAGGTGGTGAACACCATTGCACCGGTGGACGGCAAGACCGTGAAGGTGGGCTGGGAGGGCACGAACTATGGTTTTCGCACTGACGCGGTCTATACCGGGAACGAGCTGGCTCAGGGTACTGAGTGCAAGATGGTTCGGCCCTGACTCTTCCCAGTGGCTTCAGGTTCAGGGCGTGTGCGCAGGCCACCGGGTACTCCCCTCCGCGAATGTCCCCCGGGGCTGCGCCCCTCCTCCTTTATTTCGCTGCGGGGAGCACCCGGTGCCCTGTGCACAGGGCACGCTGCTGGTTCGCAGTTGATCAACGACCGCTCTGTCCAACGCTCACGCCGGCGGGGTGCCTTGCGCAGCGAAATAAAGGAGGAGGCCGCAGGCCGGGGGACATTCGCGGAGCAAGGTACCTCGTCAGCGTGAGCGCGCCCTGAACGCGCCCTGAATGAACCCGAGAAACGAACCCGGAAGCTAAGGGAAACCCCGTCCTCCCTGCCCCCGTGCCGTCGGGATACTCCGGTTGTTACACCCCGGACATCCGAAGCGGGTCCAACCCGAAGGCACAACAACGATGGCAGGCAAAAACTCGCTCCACCCGATCCCGCATCCGGCGAAGAAGCCCTTCGTCGGGAACCTGCTGTCGATCGGCTCCGATTCTCCCGTGCTCGACATGTGGAAGATCGCGCAAGACCTCGGCGGCATCTACTGGCTCGACATGCCGGGCATGCCGGTGATCGTGGTGTCTTCGCCCGCGCTGGTCGACGAGCTGTGCGAGGAAGCCCGCTTCGACAAGAGCACGCGCGGTGCCTTGCGCCGGTTGCGCGCCGCGTCGCATGGCCTCTTCACATCGGACACGCACGAAGAAACCTGGTCGAAGCCGCACAACATTTTGCTGGCCAACTTCAGCCAGCGCGCCATGCAGGCCTACCACCCGATGATGCTGGACATCGCCGGGCAACTGGTCACCAAGTGGGAGCGCCTGAACTTCGACGAGGAAGTGGACGTGGTGCGCGACATGACCGCGCTCACGCTCGACACCATCGGCCTGTGCGGCTTCGGCTATCGCTTCAACTCCTTCTACCGCGAAGGCTTCCATCCCTTCGTCGATGCGATGGTGCGCACGCTGGAGACGGTGCAGAACCGCCGCGGCCTGCCGCTCGAAGAGCTGATGCTGAAGAAGGAGCTTGCGCAGCAGCGCAAGGACATCCGCTACATGCACAAGATGGTGGAAGACATCATCGAGGAGCGGCGCGCGAGCGGCGCCGACATCGCCACCAAGCCCGACCTGCTGAGCTACATGATCGCGGGCGTGGACAAGAAGAGCGGCGAGCAGCTCACCGACAAGATGATCCGCGACGAGTGCATCGAATTCCTCATCGCGGGGCATGAAACCACCAGCGGCCTGCTCTCGTTCGCCATCTACTTCCTGCTGAACAACCCCGAGGCCATGGCCAAGGCCCAGGCCGAGGTCGACAACGTGTTCGGCCCCGACACCACGCAGAAGCCCACCTACGCGCAGGTCAACCGCCTGCAGTACGTGATGCAGGTGCTGAAGGAATCGCTGCGCCTGTTCCCGACCGCGCCGGCCATCTCGATGCGCGCCAAGGAAGACACGAAGATCGGCGGCCAGTACACCATCAAGAAGAACAACATGGTCATCATGCATGCGCTGGCGCTGCATCGTGACAAGGGTATCTGGGGCGAGAACGCCGACCGGTTCGACCCCGACAACTTCAGCCGCGAGGCCGAGCGCGAGCGGCCGGTGAACGCCTTCAAGCCTTTCGGCAACGGGCAGCGCGCCTGCATCGGGCGCCAGTTCGCACTGCAGGAGGCGGTGCTCACGCTGGGCATGATCCTGCAGCGCTTCAACCTGGTGGACCACACGGGCTACAAGCTGAAGATCAAGGAAGCGCTCACCATCAAGCCCGAGGGCTTCAGGATCAAGGCGCTGTTGCGCGACCCGGCCACGCGCCCGCGCGGCAACATGACCGACGCGGCGGCCGCGCCGGTGCAGCCCGTTCAGGCCGCCGCGGCGCGCAAGCCGCATGCCGCGCGCCACGGCACCTCGCTGCTGGTGCTGCAGGGCTCCAACCTCGGCACCGCCGAAGACCTGGCGCGCCAGCTCGCCGAGGCGGGCGAGATGCGCGGCTTCTCCACCCAACTGGCCTCGCTCGACGACTATGCAGAGCGGCTGCCGGCCAACGGCGCGGTGGCGATCGTCTGCGCTTCCTACAACGGCGTGGCGCCCGACAACGCGGCCGAGTTCCACCGCTGGCTCGACAAGGCCGACGACGCGCTCAACGGCGTGCGCTTCAGCGTGTTCGGCTGCGGCAACACCGACTGGGCCGCCACCTACCAGGCCGTGCCGCGCCGCATCGACGAACGGCTCGAGGCACTGGGCGCCACGCGAGTGCATCCACGCGGCGAGGGCGATGCGCGCGAAGACATGGACGGCGCCTTCCAGGACTGGAGCGACGCGCTCTGGCCCGAGCTGGTGAAGGCCTTCGACATCAAGACCGGCGCCGACACGCCCGCGCAGAGCGAGCCGCTCTACACGCTGGAAGAGCTGCCGCCGCCGCAGAAGAACGCCATCGTCGATGCGCTGGGCGCGGTGGCGCTGCGGGTCATCGAGAACCGCGAGCTGCAGAAAGGCGGCAATGGAGAAGGCGGCCGCTCCACCCGCCACGTCGAGCTGATGCTGCCCGAGGGCCTGGTCTACCGCGCCGGCGACCACCTGAGCGTGGTGCCGCGCAACAGCCCGGCGCAGGTCGAGCGTGCCATGGCGCGCTTCGGCTTCGACCGCACCGCGCATGTGCGCCTGCATGCCGTCGCGGGCCGCAAGGCAGCGCTGCCGGTGGAGCAGGTGATCGCGGTCGACCGCCTGCTGGGCGACTACGTCGAGCTGCAGGACGTGGCCACGCGAAAGCAGATCGCCACGCTCGCGGCCTACACCGAGTGCCCGTTCACCAAGCCCAAGCTGCTGGCCCTCTCGGGCAGCGACGAGGCTTCGCAGGCCGCATACAAGGCCGACGTGCTCCACAAGCGCAAGTCGCTGCTCGACCTGCTGGAAGAGCACCGCGCCTGCCAGGTGCCGTTCGCGGTGTTCCTCGAAATGCTGTCGCCGCTGTCGCCGCGCTACTACTCGATCTCCTCGTCGCCGACGATGACGCCGGGCAGGTGCAGCGTGACAGTGGGCGTGGTGAGCGGCCCGGCCAAGTCGGGCATCGGCACCTTCGAGGGCGTGTGCTCCAACTTCCTGGCGCGCGCCGAGGCCGGCGACACGGTGCACGGCGTGGTGCGCGAGACCACCGCCGAGGGCTTCAGGCTGCCGGAAAACGCGAGCCGCCCGCTCATCATGGTCGGCCCCGGCACCGGCCTCGCGCCGTTCCGCGGCTTCCTGCAGGAACGCGCGGCGCAGATAGAAGCCGGCAATGCGCTCGGCGAGGCGCTGCTGTTCTTCGGCTGCCGCAATCCGGAGCAGGACTTCATCTACGCCGACGAACTCCAGGCCTGGGCGCACCGCGGCGTGATGAAGCTGCACACCGCGTTCTCGCGCGCGGGCGAGCGCAAGGTCTACGTGCAGGACCTGATCCGCGAGCAGTCAGCCCATGTGTGGAAACTGCTCGAAGCAGGCGCCGTGGTCTATGTGTGCGGCGACGGCTCGCGCATGGAGCCCGACGTGCGGCGCACGCTGAGCGACCTGGCGCGCGAGCATGGGCACGACAGCGCCGCGTGGATGGACAAGATGATTGCGGACCAGCGCTATGTGCTGGATGTGTGGGCGGGCAGCTGAAGAAGCAGTCCCGAGGGCCCGGCGGCGCTCAGGCTTCGAGCGCCATCACCTTGTCGGAGAGGCCGTGCGGCCCGGCGTCGGCCTTGACACCGATGGCGGCTCGGCACATGCGAACCAGCGCCTCGGTGACCGAGACGATGGCCAGCTCATACATCGCTGTGGGTCGAGCCCTGTCTCCACCATGCCCTCCCCGGTCGGCGTGACGACTCGACCTGCTTGAGCATCGAGCGCATCGACTCCAGGAAGCCGACATGCTTTATGCGGGAATAGACAGGTGACGGGCTGTGCATGGTGCCACTATTGTTTTAGGCAGGCCGGAGATGCCGCAAGCCACGGAAGCAGGACGTCTATACGCCGGGGCCGCGCTGGGAGAACAGCATGTCCGGCGCCGAGAGTGCCTGGCTGAGCGAGCAGAACCTGCGCTTCGGCAATACGCTGGGCATTGCCCTGCTGGGGCCGATCTTCGGTGCGCCCGGTGCAGCAACACGTGTTCTCGGAGGAAGCGAGGAGCAGGTGGCAGCGGCCAATCAGGTCGGTGCGGCCGCATTCGATGCGGCCGCTGCACACGTGGGGCTTGGGGGCGGAAAGCGTGGTTCCGAGCCTCTGACAAGACCCGGGGAAAGCGCTCGCGGCGCTCCCCTCGAACCCGTCGGCCGGCCCGTCGGAGGAAAGTCTTCGACGCAGAGTCCACCACCAGAGCCCCCTGCGCAGGGCACTGTTGTTCGACGCCTTCCACCCCCGGCACCGCCGCCCCGGCCCACGGTTCAATACGACAAGAAGCAGCTACCAGCCAAATACAAACATGCCAGAGACTTCGGCGTGAACGATCCTTGGAGCAAGAATGCTGCCGCAAACTATCAGTCGGCCCTCGATGCACACGTGCAGGGTGCGGGCACGCAGATGATCGGCGGAACGTATCGTGGCGATCCTGTCATCCACTATCTCAACCCCTCCACGGGCTTGAACGTCATGACAGATACTTCGCACAACTTTCTTTCCGGATGGCGGCTCAATCCGGCCCAGATCACCAACGTCCAAACAAGAGGCAGCCTGTGACGAACGACAAGTACGATTTCGACAAGGAAGTGAACATCACCCTGTCGCAAGCCAAGATGGCCATCCTGATGGAGATCTGCACCAAGATTGCCCGGTTCGGGCTCGCCCCGGAAGAGGAGCACGTCCTGAGGGAGATCGAATCTGCAGCCGAGTCGGAGATCGACTTCATCTTGGACCCGGACTACAAGTCGATGATGGAAAGTATCAGGAGCAAGCTCCGAGCCGAGCTAGACCTTTAGAGCCCGGACATCGGCCGCGCTGGGCCGAGTGGCAGCGGCACAGTTCGGACCGGATGGATTTTGAAGACGGGTTCGGATGTTCCCGAACGAGTCAATTCGATTGACGGCGCCGATCCACTCGGCCAGCCACCAGCCAGGTCTTGTCAGGCGTCGCGGTCCGGATCCGGATACACCAGCGGCCCGAGCAACCCGCGATTGAACGGCTTCCACTGCCCCTCGGGCTGCGCCAGCCGGTCAGCCACCGCATAGAGCACCGCCGGATGCCCGCCCAGCCCCAGGTGGCTGGCCAGCACTTCGATGTTCTCCGACTGCGGCCCGGTCTTCTCGATGCTGCAGCGCCATGCCACCACGCCGTCGGTGCGGCTGAAGATCGAGGTCGTCGGCACCGGCGGCGTGGGCTGCACGAACTTCATGCGGCGCGGGTCGTGCGAACTCTGCCCGCTCACGCCTTCGTACACCCGCCATGCGTTGGTGGCGCGCGGGCTGCCCGAAAACGGGCTGCCCAGCGTGATGACGTTGCGGATCATCGGCGCATAGGAAGAAGCCAGCAGCCGTGCGTACACACCGCCCAGGCTCCAGCCGATCACGCTGACCTTCTTGCCGCTCTTCTCGTGCAGGGTCTTGAGCAATTCGACCATGCCGTCTTCCACGCCCTCGCGCGGACCCAGGTTGCGGCCCAGGCCCCAGCCGTGCGCGTCGTAGCCGCGGCTGCAGAGGTAGCGGCGCAGCAGCAGCGTGGAACCGTCGCCCGCCACCAGCCCGGGCAGCACCAGCACCGGATGGCCGTCGCCGCGCGGCGTGAGCTGCAGCAGCGGCCACATCGCGATGCCCGCGCCGGTTTCCCACAGCGCGCGGGCTTCGGCAAGCAGCAGCAGGCGCGACGGCGGCGCGATGGAGTCATGGGCTCGGGCGTGGGTGGCGGTGGACATAGTGGAGGGATCCTTGCTGGTTTTTATCTTCTTCAGGACGAAGTTGGGGCTGCAGCAGCCAATGCCCCGTCGGACAACAACGACATTTATCCGAGGTATTTGCCCCTCAGGTAATCGAGGTAAGCCCTCGATTCGCTCGAAACATACGGAGAAACCAGCGTGAGCGTGTAGAAGGCTGCCAGGCCGGGGTCGGCCTGGGCCAGCGCGTCGCGGCCCGGCACGAGGCGCTCGAACGACAGCCAGCAGGTGGTGGTGAACACCATCTGCAGCGCCAGGATGCGGGCCTGCTCGGCGCTGGTCTCGATCACGCCCGATGCCACCAGCCCTTCGCACAGCGCCTGCGCGGCCAGCAGGTTCTGCGCCGTCAGCGCCTGCGCGCGCTGGCCGAGCGCGGGGTATTCGCCGGCCAGGAAGGCCATGTCGCGGTAGATGAAGCGGTACTCGTCGATGGCCTCGAAGCGCAGGTGCAGGGCCAGCCACAGGTCGTCGATGGCGGCGATTGAGGCCGACGAGCCGTTCAGCGCTTCCATGCGCTGCTCGAAGCGCCGGAACAGCCATTCGACGATGAGCTGCTTGGCCTTGAAGTGGTAGTGCAGGTTGCCGGGGCTGATGCCCAGCTCCGCAGCGATCTTGTGTGTCGACACGGCCGCGAGGCCCTGTGCGTTGAACAGCGCAAGGCTGGCCTGCAGGATGCGGTCGCGCGTGGTGTTGGAGCTGGCCACAACCGGGGCGTTGCGTTGTGGCCGCTCAGCGTTTGCCGCGCGCGCGCGGGGCGGCCGTGGCGACAGTGGCGGAGCCTTCGAGCTGCGCCACGCGTTCGCGCAGTTGCGCAACCTCGTCGCGCAGGGCCTGCACTTCGTCCGCGCCGGGCATGCCCAGGCGCTGCAGGGCGGTGGCGACGCGCTGGTCGAACACGTCCTCGAACTTGCGGATGCCGAAGCCGTCGAGGCCGAGGCCGGGCACCTTGCCCTGCCCGATGCCGAGCAGGCCTTCGATCACGTTGGCCTGGCGCTTGGCGACGTCGTTGCGCACGTTGTCCAGCGCCTTGAGGCCGGCGCGCAGCAGGCCTTCGGCCTTGCCGGGCTGCGCCGCGGGCTTCCTGGCGGCGGGCGCTTTCTTCTTCACGGCCGGAGCCCTCTTTTTGGCAGGCGCCGCCCTCTTCTTCGCGTTTGCGGTTTCGTCAGGACGGGTCGCCATGCAGGTGCTCCAGATGCCGGAAAAATGAAAAGGGCGCCGCGAGGCGCCCCGGGGGTCAGGCCGCCTTGCGGGCAGCAGCGCGGCGAACCGGCTTCTTGGCGACGGCAGCCTTGGCCTTCACCGTGCGAACCGGCCTGGCGGCTTCTTCGGTGCCGCTCACACGGGCTTCGATCTGCCTGGTACCGGCGACGATCTTGTCGGCGATCTGCACCGAGACGGTGGCGATCGGCTGGTTGATGGCGCTCAGCGTGTTGATGACCGAGGTGGCCACCGGCGATTCGACGCGCGCCACGCGGGCGGCGACCGTTTCGATGCCGGTCGTGGTGCCCGCGGCCACGCGGTCCATCACGTTCACGATGCGGCTGGTGTCGATGTCCAGGCGGTTGGCCAGGAAGCCGTTGACCTTCTCCTGCGCGCCGATCAGGTTGGCCTTGACCTTCTCGCTCACCATCGGGATCTGGCGGCTGCCCAGGAAGTCGCTGTAGCGCGAAGCGGCGCCGTTCAGCAGGCGATGCACGCCGGTGCGGTAGGCGCCGACCAGGGTCTTGCCCGCGTCGTTGTACTGGCCGACGACGTGGACGGCTGCGGAAGCGATGGTGGTCTGCGTGGACATGGTGTGGTTTCCTTGAAGTTGAAAGGTTCGCGAAGGAAACGGGGTGTCTTTCGCGATGGACCCATCTTCTTCCGCAAGGCCTAGGCCTGGAAAACTAGAACGGTCGGAAAACTAGTCCAACCGCCCCAATTTTCTTTTCATGCCGCCGCGGCCCGCGAAGCGCCGGAACGCTTGGCCGGAGCGGCCTTGCGCGCCGGCGGCTTGGGGACCGTGGGCTTGGGAGCGGGCTTGGCCTTCTTCGCCACCGCCTTGGGAGGAGCCTTGGCGGGCGCCTTCGCCTTCACGGGCTTCACCGCCTTCCCCGCCGCCGCGACCTTCACCGGGGCCTTCTTGCGCGCGGCCGGCTTCTTCTTCGCGGCAACCGGCGCGGCGGCCGCCGCCTCGTCGGCAGGCGCCTCGACCGTCTTCGGAGGCACCGGCGCGGGCGCGGCGCCCGCGGCGGCCGGGTGCTTCTGCGTCAGCTCCATCAGCAGCTTGTGCTCGGCCAGCAGGTAGTCGCCGATCTCGGTGATGTCGGGCACGGCGCGGCGGCAGGCGATCAGCCCGTAGTCCATGCGGCCGTTGTAGCTCTGCACCGTCACGTTCAGCGCCGTGCCATGGCTGGCGATCGACACCGGGTAGTAGCAGGTCACGAGCGCGCCGGCAAAGTACATCGGGAACGGCGCGCCGGCCACGTTGGAGATGGCCACGTTGGCCGCCGGCGGCAGCAGGTTGACGATGCCCGAGCGCCCCACCATCGACGCGATGCCCGACACCAGCCAGGGCGCGGCGAAGGTCGGGAAGTCGTCGAGGATCACCGCCTTGAAGCGGTTCATGGTCGACTTGGACGCGGTGGAAGACGCATTGATCGCCTTCAGCCGCTGCAGCGGGTCGGTGATGTCGGTGGCCAGGCTCACCAGGATCATGCTGGCCTGGTTGTTGGCCGTCTGGTCGCCGGCCTCGCGCAGGCTCACCGGCACGCCGGCCACCAGCGGCTTGGCCGGCAGCTCGTTGTTGTCGGCCAGGTAGTGGCGCAGCGCGCCGGCCACCGTGGCCATGACCACGTCGTTGAGCGACACGCCGAAGTGCTTGGCGATGTACTTGGTCTCGGCCAGGGAGATGGTGCGTCCGGCGAAGGTGCGCTGGTTGGTGATCGACACGTTGAGCGAGGTGCGCGGCGCGAAGAGGTTGAACTTCTTCGGCGCGGCGGTCGTGTTCTTCTCGGCCGCCTTCTCGTCGGGCTTGGCCAGGCCGCCGATGGCGCGCGCGATGGCCGGCGCCATCTTGAAGAGCTTCACGTATTGCTGCGCCGTGTTGCGCAGCGCGGCGCTCGCGAGTTCGGCCATGCCCAGCTGGTAGCCGCTGCTGCGCGGTCGCGAGCGCGGCGGCTTCACCACGCGGCCCGTGGGCTCCAGGTCGAAGATGGCCTTGCCCACTTCCACGCCGGCCTGCCCGTCGATGCCCGCATGGTGCACCTTGGTGTAGAGCGCCACCTGCCCGCTCTTCAAGCCGTCGATGATGAAGAACTCCCACATCGGCCGGCTGCGGTCGATGAGCGTGGAATGCAGCCGCGCCACGTATTGCTGCAACTGCCGGTTGGTTCCGGGCTTGGGCAGGGTGATGTGGCGCACGTGGTAGTCGAGGTCGATGTCGTCGTCCTCGACCCACACCGGGTTGGTCATGTCGAAGGGCATCAGCGCGAGCTTGCGCGTGAATACGTCGGCCAGGTGGATGCGGCTGGCCATGAAGTTCTTGGCGTCTTCGTAGAAGTCGCCCTTGTAGCCCTTGGGCAGGTCGAGCACGTTCAGGGAGCCCACGTGCATCGGCATTTCCGGCGTTTCCAGGTGCAGGAAAGTGGCATCAAGTCCGCTCAGGTGTTTCATGTGTTGTGTCTCCTTGGTGGGGCGTGCGCCGCTTGGCAGGATAGCGCGGGCACCGCGTTCCGGGGCCGCTGGTTATTCAGTGTTTCCACCGGGGGAAGGCACTCGGGAGGCAGGGGTTTGCCCGAAGTAGCGAAAAAGTGCCTTGCCGGCGGGCAGGGCCGCGACTGCTCGCGTCGCCCGTTTCACACAGCCTCCGTACACTGAGGCCATGACATCCAGCCTCCCCCCGCAGCACGCCCAGGACGACCATCTCTGGCTCGAAGACATCGACGGCGACAAGCCGCTCGACTGGGCCCGCGCGCAGAACGCCCGCACCGTGCAGGCCTATGCGCGGTCGCCCGCCTTCGATGCGCTCCAGCAGGGCATCCTCGAGGTGCTCGACTCGGACGACCGCATTCCGATGGTGCGCAAGATCGGTGCGCGCTTCTACAACTTCTGGCGCGACAAGGACCATCCGAAGGGCCTCTGGCGCCGCACCACGCTGGACGAGTACCGCAAGCCGCAGCCCGCCTGGGAGACCGTGCTCGACCTCGACGCGCTGGCCGCGGCCGACGGCGAGAACTGGGTCTGGCACGGTGCCGACTGCCTGGAGCCCGACTACAGGCGCTGCCTGATCTCGCTGTCTCGCGGCGGCGCCGACGCCGACGTGGTGCGCGAGTTCGACCTGGAAACCGCGCAGTTCGTCGAAGGCGGCTTCTCGCTGCCCGAGGCCAAGAACCACGTGGGCTGGAAAGACATCGACCACCTCTACGTGGCCACCGACTTCGGCCCCGGCTCGATGACCAGCTCCAGCTACCCGCGCATCGTGAAGGAATGGCGGCGCGGCACGCCGCTGGCCGATGCCGTGACGGTGTACGAGGGCCTGCACGAGGACATGTCCGTCAGTGCCTGGCGCGACAACACGCCCGGCTTCGAGCGCGACTTCGTCACGCGGCAGATCGACTTCTACGAGAGCGAGACCTGGCTGCGCGGCGCCGACGGCCAGCTCGTGAAGATCGACGTGCCCGACGACTCCAACACCGACATCACGCGCGAGTGGATGCTGATCGAGCCGCGCGAGGACTGGACGGTGGGTGGCCGCACCTACGCTTCAGGCTCGCTGCTGGCCGCGAAGTTCGACGACTACATGGCCGGCAGGCGCGAGCTGACGGTGCTGTTCGAGCCCGACGACACCACCGCGCTGGACGACCACTCGTGGACGCGCAACCACCTGATCCTCAACGTGATGCACGACGTGGTGAACCGCCTCGAGGTGCTCACGCCGCCCGCCGATGGAAAGGGGCCGTGGAAGCGCGAGAGCCTGGGCGGCGCGCCAGCGCTCTCGACCATCGCGGCCGGCGGCATCGACGAGGACGAGAACGACGACTACTTCCTCACGGTGAGCGGCTTCCTGCAGCCGACCACGCTCTACATCGGCACCATCGGCCAGGGCGAGCCCCAGGTGCTGAAGCACAGCCCGGCGTTCTTCGACGCCTCGCGCTACCGCGTGAGCCAGCACTTCGTGCAGTCGAAGGACGGCACCCGCGTGCCCTACTTCGAGATCGCCGCCAAGGACCTGCAGGCCAACGGCAGGAACCCCACGCTGCAGTACGCCTACGGCGGCTTCGAGATTTCATTGCAGCCCAGCTACAGCGGCAGCATCGGCCGCGCATGGCTGGACCGGGGCGGCGTGTACGTCATCGCCAACATCCGCGGCGGCGGCGAGTACGGCCCGCGCTGGCACCAGGCGGCGCTGCAGGAGAACCGGCTGCGCACCTGCGAAGACTTCGCGGCGGTGTCCGAGGACCTCATCGCGCGCAAGATCACCTCGCCCGCCCACCTGGGCGCAATGGGCGGCAGCAACGGCGGGCTGCTGATGGGCAACATGCTCACGCTGTACCCGCAGCTCTACGGCGCGATCGTGAGCGAGGTCGCGCTGCTCGACATGCGGCGCTATACGCAGCTGTCGGCCGGTGCCTCGTGGATTGCGGAATACGGCGACCCGGAACAGCCCGACGAGTGGGAGTTCATCCGCACCTTCTCGCCCTACGAGAACGCGAAGCCGGGCCAGGCCTACCCGCCGGCGCTCTTCACCACGTCGACGCGCGACGACCGCGTGGGGCCGGTGCATGCGCGCAAGATGCACGCGAAGATGCTGGCGCTGGGCTACGACAGCAGCTTCTACGAGAACATGGAAGGCGGCCACAGCGCGGCCGCGGACAACAAGGAATCGGCGTTCATGGATGCGCTGGGCTATGCATATCTGTGGCAACACCTGGGGAAGCCGGCATGACCAACACCACCACCACTCTCGAACTGATAGGCGCCCCCACCGACATCGGCGCCAGCGTGCGCGGCGCCGGCATGGGGCCCGATGCGCTGCGCGTGGCGGGCCTGCCCGAGGCGCTGGCGAAACAGGGCTTCGCGGTGATCGACCGCGGCAACCTCGCCGGCCCCGCCACGCCGTGGGCGCCGCCGGCCAACGGGCTGCGCCATCTCGACGAGGTGGTCACGTGGAACCGCTCGGTCTACGCCGCCGTCGACAGCGCGCTGGGCGCGGGCCACGTGCCGCTCATGATGGGCGGCGACCACTGCCTGGCCATCGGCTCGATCAGCGCGGTGGCGTGGCATGCGCGCCGGCGCGGCAAGAAGCTGCGCGTGCTGTGGCTCGACGCGCACTCCGACGTCAACACCGAGACCACCAGCCCCAGCGGCAATCTGCACGGCATGCCGGTGTCGTGCCTGCTGGGCCACGGGCCTTCGGTGCTCACCGGCTGGAGCGGCGAGCGCGCGGCACTGGCGCACGAGGCCATCCGCTTCATCGGCATCCGCAGCGTGGACAGCGACGAGAAGGAAGCCATCCGCACGCTGGGCCTGAACGTTTTCGACATGCGCCACATCGACGAACACGGCATGCGCACCACCATGACGGAAGCGCTGCAGGACGTGGACGAAGACACGCACCTGCACGTGAGCTTCGACCTCGACTGCCTCGACCCCGGCATCGCGCCCGGCGTGGGCACCGGGGTGCGCGGCGGGCCGACCTACCGCGAGATGCAGCTGTGCATGGAAATGATCTCGGACACCGGCCGGCTCTGCTCGCTCGACGTGGTGGAGCTGAACCCGGCCCTCGACGTGCGCAACCAGACGGCCGAGGTGGCCGTGGAACTCATCGAGAGCCTGTTCGGCAAGTCGACGCTGGTGCGTTAGCGGGTGGCCGGCATCGCGATGGCCAGCACGATGCCGACCAGCGCGACCACGGGCAGCAGCCACGCACCGATGATGACGCCGATGCCGTTGGGCGGCGGCGGCGCGCCGAAGCGGTTGCGGCCCTTGGTGCCGCCCTTGAAGACCCAGATCAGCCCGACCAGGGGGATCAGTCCCAGCAGCAGCATCCAGCCCGACCAGTCCATGTCGTGCGTGCGCTGGATCGCCACCAGCACATAGAAGATGAAATAGGGAATCAGGGCCAGCACGGTCACGACGCCGATGCCGATAGGCGTGCCCAGGCCCGCCGCGCCGATGATGCCGCCCAGCACGCCGGCTCCCGCGACGCACAGCAGGTACGAATACATCATGTACGCCAGGAAGCGCACCCGCCCGATGCGGCCCTTGGCGGACCAGAGCTTCACGGGCTGCACGCTCGCGTTGTCGTCGTAGACGTCGTCCACGGCAGCGCGGGGCGCTGCATAGGGGTTCGGGTTGAGGTTGGGATTGGCGTTGGTGAAATCCGTCATGTGTTTCTTCTCCTCTGACTGTTGGTAGTTGAACGATTGACTGAGCGCAAACATTTTGGACAGGGATGGCTACAAAAGGCCAGCCCTTTTGACAGCGTGATAGCGGTTCACCAACGCCACCGCCAGGTCGGCCGGCTCGACGTCGACCGACAGCGGATCGTTGCCGACCACGCGCGCGAAGGCGTCGCGCCTCGACTGGTCGAACAGGTGCGCGGCCGCCACGTCGACCGCGTCGCGCGGCTGCGCCAGCGGCTGGCTGGCGATGCGCCCGAGCACGCGTTCGCGCAGGCTCGCAACCAGCACCAGGTGCTTGCGGCGCAGCAGCTTGATGGCGGGGCGCAGCTCGGTGGCGTCTTCGTCGCGGAAGTTGGTCAGCACGATGACGAGCGCGCGGCGCTTCTGCGTGAGCAGCAGCTCCTGCGCGGCCAGCAGGTAGTCGGAGTGGGTGGCGCCGGGCTGGATATCGTGCAGCCGGTTCATCAGCGCATTGAGCGTGGCGGTGCCCTTGCGCGGCGCGAAGTCGCGCCGTTCTTCGGGCGGGCAGCCGAAGGTCATGGCGCCGACTTCGTCGCCCTCCTTCAGCGCCACGTAGCTCAACAGCATCAGCGCGTTGAGCGCCTCGTCGAAGTGACTGTTGGCCCTCTGTGCCTGCGCGCCTTCGTCCGCGCGCATGCGGCGGCCGCAGTCGAGCAGGAAGAGCACGCACTGGTCGCGGTCGTCCTGGAACTCGCGCACGATGGGGCGGCGCTGGCGCTGCGTGGCCTTCCAGTCGATGTGGCGCAGCGAGTCGCCGGTCTTGTAGTCGGCGAGCTGGCGGAAGTCGGTGCCCAGCCCGCGCTGCGCATAGGTCTTGATGCCGATCTGCGCGAGCCGCCGGTCGCCCGACAGCCATGCGTAGCGCGCCAGCGCGGCGAAGTTGGGATACACGCGCAGCCGGCGCGGCTCGCCCAGCGTCTGCCGCACCTCGAAGCAGCCGAGCCGGGTGCGCCAGCGCAGCTGGGTGGCGCCGAATTGCGCCACGCCGCGCTGCGTGGCCGTGGCGGTGTAGCGAAGCACGGCGCGCGAGCCCCCGGGCACGGTGACGGACTGCGGCAGCCCGTCGAAGCTGAAGTGCGCGTCGAGTTCGTCGAACACTGCCACCCGCCAAGGCTGCGCGCCTTCATTCACCAGCGAGAGCGTGAGCACCGTCGGCACGCCGAGGGAGAACGCGCCCGGCAGGCTGCGCTCGATGCGAAGCGGCGCGGCGCGCCAGAGCCTCAGGCTGTGCCACAGGTCGAACGCCGCGAGCACGAGCCCCAGCGCGAGCAGCACGCCCGCGACCGCCGCCACGTAGACCAGCGGCGCGCCCAGCGGCAGTGCCACGGCGGCGGCCACGGCCAGGCCGGCCAGCGCCAGCACGGCCGCGCGCGCGGGGATCGGAACAGCCATGCGCATCCGCGGGCCTAGAGCCTCGGGGCTTCGACGCTGTCGCGGGCGGCGCGCAGCAGCGCGTCGACGCTGACGCCTTCGAGCTGCGCGTCGGGCGAGATCATCACGCGGTGGCGCAGCGCGGGCAGCGCCTGGCGCGCCACGTCGTCGGGCGTGATGAAGTCGCGCCCGGCCATCAGCGCGGCGGCGCGGGCGGCGCGCACCAGCGCCATGGTGCCGCGCGGCCCGGCGCCCGAAGACAGACCCGGCCAGTCGCGCGTGGCGCGCGCGATGCGCACCGCGTAGTCGATCACGCGCTCGTCGGCCTGCACCAGGCAGGCCAGCCGCTGCAGCTCGAGCACCTGCGCCTCGTCGAGGCAGGGGCGCACCGCGTCGAGCGGAAACTGGTTGCCGGCGCGCTGGTTGGTGGTGAGCTGCACGATGGCGTTTTCTTCGCTGTGGCTGGGAAAGCCGATGTCGATCTTCAGCAGGAAGCGGTCGAGCTGCGCTTCGGGCAACGGGTAGGTGCCTTCGGTGTCGATCGGGTTCTGCGTGGCCATCACCATGAAGGGACGCGGCAGCGGCATGGCCGTGCCTTCGAGCGTGACCTGGTACTCCTGCATGACTTCGAGCAGCGCGCTCTGGGTCTTGGCTGGCGCGCGGTTGATTTCGTCGGCCAGCAGCAGGTTGGTGAACACCGGCCCCTGGTGCACGCGCAGGGTGCCGAGGCTGCCGTCGCCGCGCGAGGCGATGTCGAGCACCGCGTGGCCGGTGATGTCCGAGGGCATCAGGTCGGGCGTGAACTGCACGCGCGCATAGCGCAGCGTCATGGCCTGCGCGAGCGCGCGCGCGAGCAGCGTCTTGCCCAGGCCCGGCACGCCTTCGATCAGCACATGGCCCGACGCGACCAGCGCCACCAGCGTCTGGTCGACCGCCTCGAGCTGGCCGACCACGGCCTGGCCGACCTCGGCGCGCAGCGTCTGCAGCCACTGGGCCGCGCGCGTCAGTTCTTCGGGTTGGATGGCTTGCATGGGCGTCGTCTCTCGGTTCAGGGTGTGGAGGGGGAAGAAGAAGCGGACGGAGGCGAAGGCACGAACGGCCCGTTGGCATCGAGCCGCCGGCGCGCGGTTTCCAGCACTTCCAGGTCGAGGGCCATGGCCCCGGGGTTGCGGGCGCGCTCGGCCATCGCCCGCACGACCATGGCCGCTTCCAGGCCGGTGGCCCTGGCGATGGCGTCGGCGCGTGCCGACGCGTCGCGGTGGGCATAGCCGCGCAGCTGGCGGATGGCGCATTCGTTCAGTGCGCGCAGCTGCGCCGCATGCAGCGCGTCGCCGCCGTGCATGTGCAGGAAGCCGGCGGTGCCGCGCACCTGCTCGGCCATGGAACGCCGATGCGTGCCGGCCGAAGGCGCGAGCGGGCCGAAGCGCACGGCCGCACGCCAGAGCGCGGCGGCCAGCGCCAGCAGGCCCACGACCCAGACCACCCAGCTCTTGTGCCAGAGCCAGCGCAGGAAGGGCTCGCGCGCCTCCTCGGCGACGAACCAGACCTGCGAGCCGGTGCGCAGCTGCAGCGCGGCCACGGCGAACAGCGCGTTGTCGCCGCGCAGCAGGTTCTGGTTGTGCCACACACCGGAGGGCAGCAAGGTGACGGTGCCCTGGCCGACGCGCACGCGGATCGCCTCGGCGCCGCGTGCGCCGCGCGCCATCCACAGCGGCGGCTGCCGCTTGTCGGAGGGACTGAACTGCACGGGCTCGGCCCAGGTGCAGATGCGAAAGCCCCGCCCACCCGCAAAGCTCCCGGGCACGGTATCGGGTTCGGCCAGCATGCGGCAGTCGGCATCCTTGGTGCGTTGTTCATCGCGCTGCGAGCGGGACTTTTTCTTCTTCGGCGCGACGGGTTCGTCGGACTCGTCCGGCCGCACGGTTTTTTCCCGGACCAGCGGAATCCAGCTCTCCAGCATGTCCCCGCTCGCGAGGTGGCCCGGCATCACGAGATGGCCGCCCTGCTCCACCCAGCGGCGCAGGCGCTGCCCGCGCTCGGGGAACATGTCCCAGTAGCTGGAGGCGAGCACCAGCCGCGCCTGCGCGGGCGGCAGCTCGTCCAGGTTCTCGCGCCTGACCACCTCGGCGCCGAGGTGGCGCAGCAGCGACTGCACGGCATAGAAGGAGTTCTTCCTGACCTCCTCGCTCGCGGGCGTCGGCACTTCGGTCTCCGCCCATTCGGTGGCGGACACCAGCCAGCCGCCGGCCAGCACCAGAACGAGCACCGCGACGATGCGGACCGCCCAGGCCTTCATGCGGCGGCCTCCTGCGCGAAGCCGGGCACGGGCGCGGCGACTGCCGGCAGGTGCAGGTCGAACTCGCCGCAGATCGCCAGCACCTGCGCGGTGGAAGGCAGGCGCCCGCCGTAGGCCGCCAGTTGCCAGGCATCCACCAGCCGCACGAAGAAGGCCTGTGCCTGCGGCTGCAGCCGGCCGGCGGCAAGGGCCACGCACTCGCCCTCGGTGCTCGCCGCGCGCACCGGCACGCCGTGCGCATGCACGAGGCGCGACAGCGCGCCGCGATACAGCAGCGACAGCGCCGGCCGGTGCTGGCCGCGCTGCCAGAGCGCCGCGGCGGCATTGCCAACGTCGTCGGGCAGGCTCTCGGGCCGGATGTCGAGGCTGCCCACATGGCTGGGCAGCGGCGCCTTGCCGGGCCGCGCGCCGCCGGCACGCACCCGCGCCCAGCGGTGGATGCGGATCGCCAGCCAGGCCAGCGCCAGCGCGGCCAGCCCCCAGATGAGCCAGCGCGCGCCTTCGGCCACGGCCCTCACGAAGTCGCGCAGCCAGTCGAGGCTGTCGGTCTTCTTCTCGGGCTCTTCTTCCTCGTCGTCGTCGCGCTCCTTGAAGCGCAGCTTCTTCTCGGTCTTGACGCCGGGCATGTTGGGGTCGGCGCGCACCTTGTCGGCGGCCGCCCTGACCTGCTCGCGAGTCGGGGCGGTATCGGTCGCGGCCGAGGCCGTGCCCGCCGCGCAGCACACGGCCAGCACGGCAGCGGACAGCCATCGGCGGACGTCAGCGGAAGCCACGGCGGAACTCCTGTTCGATGTCCCAGGCTTCCAGCTCGACCCGGCGGTTGAGGTACATCGCAAAACCGGCGCCCACGTAGAACGGCTCCAGCACGCCGACGACGATGGCGTAGGCGCCCGCGGCCAGCAGGCTCTGCAGCGGCGCGTCCGACTGCGTGAGCCAGCCGAACAATTCGCGCGCGCTGCCTTCCGGCGCGAACCAGAACAGCAGCGACAGCAGGCAGATGTCGAGCGCCATCTCCACGTTCGCATACACCAGCTGCATACCCGTGGCCGCGCCGCGCCGCCCGCGCAGCAACTGCGCGCGCCGCTTGCTGCGTGCGCCGCCGCGCTGGCCTTCGAGCTGGTCGATCGCCTGGGTGAACGAGCGCCAGGGCGACAGCCGCCGCCACACCAGCGTGCGCAGCAGTTGCCCGCCCCATACGGCGCGGCGGTTCTGCCACAGGTCGGCCCAGCGCGTCTCCTGGCCGAACACCGCGCGCGAATGCACGAACAGCAGGCTGCGGTCGAGCCAGGGCTTGAGCCAGAAGATCAGCAGGCTCGGCAGCCAGCCCGCGATCTCGACGGTGCAGAAGGCCAGCAGCACCGTGGCCAGGTACACCGGCAGGAAGGTGCGCCAGACCGAGCGTGCATGGCTGCGCACGAGCTGCGCGCCCAGGTCCGCGGCCTCGGCCATGGGGCGTGGCCGCAGCGCGATGGCGAGGCCGTCAACCTGCACGGCCGGGCTCCTTTTCCAGCGCCGCTTCCGCGCCTCCGCGCGGCCGGCCCTGCCAACCCAGGTACGCCAGCACCAGCACCCAGCAGGCGCCGCCCACGCCGTACTTCACGGCCGGCGCGATCCAGCGCGCCGAAGACCAGAAGGCCTCGACCGCGGCGGCGATCAGCAGCAGCCCGATGACGCCGTAGACGATCACCACCGCGTGGCGCGCGGCCAGCCGCAGGGCTTCGAGCCGCGTGTGGCGCCCGGGCGCGATCCACGCGTAGCCCAGCCGCAGCCCGGCCGCGCCGGCCAGCACGATGGCCGTGAGCTCGAAGGCCGAATGCGTGACGACGAAGGAGAGGAAGTTCTGCGCATGCCCCGCGCCGATCAGGTAGCCGCCGACCGCGCCGATCTGGATGCCGTTGAACACCACCAGCGCCGCGCTGCCCACGCCCGCGAAGATGCCGGCCGCGAAGCAGCGGAAGCCGATGCCGATGTTGTGCATCACGTAGAAGCCGAACATCTGCCAGTCGTCGCCGGCGCTGCGCGTGCGGCCGAAGGCGTCGGCGTCGTCGCTGTACATCGCGTCGAACTGCTGCACGTTGTCGGCGTCCAGCAGGTGCAGGATGAAGCCGGGGTCGCGCCAGGCGGCCCAGCCCGCCACCAGCAGCGGCACCACGAACATCAGCGCCGACACCCACAGGTAGACGCGGTGCGCCCGCACGGCTTCGGGAAAGTCGACCAGCGCCAGCCGGGCGAAGCGCGCCAGGCCATAGTCGTGCTGCCGGTAGATCAGCCGGTGCGCGCTCTGCGTCAGGCTTTCGAGCCGCTGCGTGAGGTGGATCGGATAAGCCCTGGCCTGCGCCAGCGCGAGGTGCTCGCACACGCGGCGGTACAGCGTGGCGAGCCGCGCGCCGTCGAACTTGCGCTTGGTCTCCGCCACGCCGATGACGGCTTCGAGTTCGGCCCACAGGGGCGCATAGGCGGCTTCGAAATCCAGCGGCGTCATCGCGTCGTGCCTCCTCTGGTTTGGGCTGCGCCGCCGCCGCGCCGGCCCAGCACCCACTGCGCCACGCCCAGCAGGCGCTGCGACGCGGAGGCACCGCCGCCCGCGGAGGTGTCGGGGCCCAGCACCGGTTGCGCGATGCGGGCGAGTTCGTCGAAACGCTCGGGCGTCAGGCGCGTCGCGCGGCCGGCCCACGAGACGACGGCCATCTGCTCGCGCGCGGTCAGCGGCCGCGCGGGCGCCTGCGGCTCGGCGGCGGGCACGCTGCCGTGCAGGCTCACCTGGTCGCTGAACACCACCAGCGTGCCGGCGGCCAGGTCGCCCAGCCGCTTGCTGTCGCGCCGCCACAGCATCGACACGATGCCCGCGCCGTAGAAGGAAGGCACGAAGTCGGCCGCGCGCAGCAGGTTGCGGGTGAGCGAGGCGGCGGGCGTCACGGGCAGGCCGGAGTCCATCACCACGCGCAGGCCCATCACGCGCTTGCCTGGCGTGGCCGCCGCGCGCGTGAGCTCGAAGATCACCGGGTAGAACCACTCGAGGCAGAAGTAGGCGACCAGCAGGATGCCGAAGCCCATCTTGCCCAGCATGCCGACCGTGATCGAGATGCCGACGAAGATGCCCAGCCGGATCGCGAAGTCGATCAGGTAAGCCAGCCCGCGCGCGAACAGCCCGGCCGGGCGCAGCGAGAGCGCGATGCCTTCCGGAGTCTCGGCGGTGTGGAGGGTGTCGAGGCGCACCAACGCTCAGGCCTGCAGCACGACCGTATCGGCGATCTGGTCGTGCAGGCAGCGGCGTGACTCACGGAAGATGAGGAGGCTGTCGACCAGCACGAAGATCTGCCCGAGCATCGGCACGATGTTCGCCAGGAACAGCGGGCTCTCGCGCAAGCCGAGGATGCGGCCGATCGACGGCTTCGAGCCGTCGGGCCGCGCGATGCGGATCTTGAACAGCGCCTTGCCGATGGTCTGGCCGCGCGTGGCCAGCAGGTAGCCGTGCAATGCGAGGTAGAGAACGATGCCGACGGCGGTGTCGGTCACGCGGGGTGTCCAGAGGCCGAGGCCGTCGTCGCTCCAGATGTCGTAGGGCGTGAACATCGACAGCAGCCACAGCGCGCCGACCGCGATGCCGCCGTCGACCATTGCAGCCAGGAAGCGCTTGCCGCGCGTCGCGAGCTGCCCCGGCTGCGGCTGGCCGGGTTGCTGCACGTCTTCCACATGGGATTGCGGCGGCGCGTAGCGCGCGTCCTGCGTCTGGTCTTCCATGCCCGTCCCTCTCCGAAACGATTGATTTCCGGAAGATTCTAGGGTGATTCGAAGACTCAGCTGGCGCCGGACGGGCGATGGCGGGCGGGTTGCAGCGTGTGACGGAAGAGCCGGAGGTCGTCGAGCAGCAGGTTCAGCGGCGCGGCCAGCATCGCGTTCGACGGGGTGCCGCGCGACGCTTGCGCGCAGCGTTCGAGTTGTTCCGCGGTGTCCGGCGGCGCGCACTTGCCCTCGAGTGCGTCGGCCATTGCGGCAATGGCCCTGGCGGCCGCTCGCGCCGCGTCATGCCGGAACGAGTCCGGCGCTTCGTCGCCCTTCTCCAGCCGGAACACGCGGTCCAGCACGACCGCATCCTGGAAAATGCGCGCCGCCAGCCGCGCCCTGTCGCGGTAGGTGCGCGCATTGCCCGCAGCCGTGCCGCGTCGCCACCATCGCGCCTCCAGGTCGGCGCTGCCGGCCAGCACGGCCAGCCGCCCCAGCGCCGCGCGCGTGCCGGTGTCGATGCGCTCCCTCTCCGCATCCGCGGGCCGGGTAGCAGCCGCCATTCGCCTGGCGATGCCGCGCAGCAAGGCGGCGCAGCCTTCATCGAAGCGCACGCCCGCGTGGTATTCGGACATCACCGTCGAGACCGCCAGGGCCACGCCCACGCCGATGCCGATCTGCACCATGCGCAGCAGCGCCACCTGCAACACCGAGTGGCCGGGGATGCCGCCGGCCGACAGGATGATCAGCGCCGCCACCGGCGCGCTGCGCAGGCCCGGCACCGCCGCGCCGGCAAAGGCCAGCAGCATGACGACCGCCAGCGTGACCGGCAGCACGGGCGCGCCGTGGTGATGCAGGTAGACACCCGCCAGGCCGCAGAGCGCGCCGGCCGCGGTGCCGCGCACCCGGTCCCAGCCGGCATCGAGCGTGGAGCCCGCGCTCGGCCGCATGACGATCAGCACGCTCATCACGGCCCAGAAGCTCTCCGGCAGGCGCAGCGCGACGGACACGATCCAGGCAAGTGCCACCGCACCGGCCAGCTGCACGCCGGGACGCCAGCGGCCGTGGCGCCAGAGTCCGGCGAAGTGCTGCAGCGCCGGCATCGCGTTCATGGCTTCGTCGCTCCGGCGGCGTTGACGGCCAGCGCGGCGCCGAGGCCGTCGATCAGTTCGCAGGCCTGCAGCAGCACGGCGCGTTGCTGCGCATCCAGCGTGGCGCCGATCGCCTCGGCCAGCGCCGATTCGCGCGACCGCATGATCGCCTTCAGCCGCTTCGTGCCTTCGGGCGTGAGCGACAGCACCGACTGGCGTCCGTCGCTGGCATGCGGCGCGCGCGTGATCCAGTCTTCTGCTTCGAGCTCGGCCAGCAGCCGCGTCAGCGACTGCGGCTTGACGCGCTCCAGCGCAGCCAGCGCGGTCGGGGTGCTGGGGCCATGGCGGTGCAACTGGCCGAGCACGCTGAGCTTGGCCACGCTCGGGCCGTCGGGCGTGGCGCTGCCGCTGCGCAGTTGCCGCGACAGCAGCGCGACGGAGTTGCGAAGACGCGTGGCGCACTGCGCCGGATCCGGGGAGGTCGAAGCCATGCCCGGATTGTAAGACTCATCTTATTATCTGGCGACCGGCATCAGCCCCGGTTCGGCGACGAGTTCACGGGGTAGGTGGTGGCGGGCCCTTCGGCGGGCACCGGGCCCGCGGCCGGTTTCTCGGGCTTTTCTTCCTGGGGCGCGTCGGCCTCGTCTTGGGGCCCGTCGAGGAAGCGGTCGAGCAGCGCGAAGAAGCGGTCGTAGAAGCGCTCGTCTGTCAGCGTCTCGCTCGCGACCTTGACCATGGCGTCGTCGCTGCCCGAGAACGGCAGCGAGAGCGAGCCGATCGCGCCCACGCCGAGGCTGGCCGAGTTGTTGACCTTCTTGATGCCGTAGCGGTCCTGCAGCGCCGTCGCGAAGGCCACGGTGTTCTTGCTGGCCTTGCCGCCGCCCCGCGTGCTCTCGCGCGCGCAGACCACGCGGAACTCGACCTCCACATGCACCTCGGCCGCCGGCTGGAAGCTCTTGCGCCCGGTCACGAGGTCGGCGTTGGCCGCGGTGATCATGTAGCCCTGGCTCAGCAGCGCGCGGCGCGCGGCTTCGCAGGTCTCGGCCTCGGTGGCCTGGTAGTCGCGGGTGTGGGTGGTGGTGGAGCCGAAGGCCTCGGGTTCGTAGTTGACCTTGCGCTGGGCGACACCGCCGCAGCCGGCCAGTACGAGTGCGGACGAAAGACCCAGCAAGAGGATCGGTGCGCGAAGAGAACGGAAGTGCATGGGGTGCATGGACGGCATGGAGCGGCGAATGCTAACCGGCGCATTTGCCGGCAAGGCTTCGAGCGCGCCGGCGCGCCGGCGTTCCCTGTCCGGCATGAAAGTTTTCCTGGCGGACTCAGCCCCAGGGCAGCACGTGGTGCGCGCGCACCCGCGTGGCCGCGATCAGCCGCGCATTGGGCGCGTCGGTGCCGGCCACCCAAGCGCGCGCCTCTTCGAGGCTGCGGCCGAACTGCTGGTGGCGCCGCACCAGCCGCTCTTCGCGCAGCGCGTCGTCGATGTCCACGTACCAGACCTCGTCGAGCATCGCCGCCGCGCCGGCCCACGGACCCGCGTCGTGCAGCAGGTAGTTGCCTTCGGTGATGACGAGCTGCGTCGTCGGCAGCACCGCGATGGCGCCGGCCACCGGCTCCTCGATCTCGCGGCGGAATTCCGGCGCATAGACGATGTCGCCGTCGGGCCGCTGCTCGCGCAGTCGCTGCAGCAGCGCGACGTAGCCGGCGCTGTCGAAGGTGTCGGGCGCGCCCTTGCGGCCGGCGCGGCCGAGCCGCTGCAGCTCGACGTTGGCCAGGTGGAAGCCGTCCATGGGCACGACCTGCGCATGGTCGGCGCCCACCAGCGCAAGCAGCGCCGCAGCGAGCGTGGACTTGCCCGCGCCGGGCGCGCCGACCAGGCCCAGGAGCTTGCGCCGGCCGCCGGCCATCAGGGCTTGCAGGCGGGCGGCGCTGTCCGCGGGAAGGGGAGGAAGGATCTGCGCGGAATGGGTAGTCATTGCCGGAGCGTAGCGTCCCGCGGCGCTATTTCAGAATCTCGCGGAACGTCAGGCTGATACGCTCCCCCGCGCCATCGGCCTTGGGAATCGCGTGCAGCCATTCCTGCTGTACGGCCGCCGACATGTAGAGCATCGATCCGTGCGGCAGCGGGTAGTCGAATCGGGCGCTGCTGTCGGACTTGCTGCGATACGCGATCGACCGCGTAGCGCCGACGGACACGATGGCCACGCCCGTGCCGGGCGCCAGTGCGTCGAGCGCGTCCGAATGAAATCCCATCGACGACGCGCCGTCGGCATAGCGGTTGAGCAGGCAGTTGTTGGGACGAAAGCCGAGCGCGGCTTCGATCCGGTCGCACAGCGCTTCGAGCTGGGCGGGGATCGGCACGGCCTCGTAGGCGATCTGCGAATAATCGTAGGGCACGCCGAAGCTGGCGGTCTGGCGTGCGCGCATGCGCTCGTCCCACGTCACCGCGGACCGGAGCCATTCGAGAAGGGCATCGGGCGACGCGACGAACGCGGGATCGAGGTGAATTGGCGGACCGCTCATGGGTCCGCAGGATACAAGGACCGGCGCCCTGCGATCAGGGAGATCAGGGATACAGGCCGCGTTCCTGGCGCGCCATCAGGATGCGCTCGCAGGCCACCGCGTACGTCGCGGTGCGCAGCGTGATCTTGTGCTTGTCCGCCGTGTCCCAGATCTGGTTGAGCGCGTTCATCATGATGCGGTCGAGGCGCACGTTGATCTCGTCCTCGTCCCAGAAGAAGGACGAGAAGTCCTGCACCCATTCGAAGTAGCTCACGGTCACGCCGCCGGCGTTGCAGATCACGTCGGGCACCACCAGCACGCCGCGCTCGGCGAGGATGTCGTCCGCGGTCGGCACCGTGGGGCCGTTGGCGCCTTCGAGCACCAGCTTGGCGGTGGTCTTCTGCGCGCGCTCGGCGGTGATCTGGCCTTCGAGGGCGGCCGGGATCAGGATGTCGCAGGCGACGTTCCAGAAGTCTTCGTTCGGCACGATGTCGCCGCCGGCCTTGAAGGCGACCACGCCTTCCTTGTTGGCCACTGGAATCAGCTTGGCCAGGTCGAGGCCGTTGCTGTTGACGATGGTGCCGGTGTGGTCCTGCACCGCGACGATCCTGGCGCCCGCTTCGGCGAAGAGTTCGGCAGCGACCGAGCCCACGTTGCCGAAGCCCTGCACCGCGATGCGCGCACCGCGCAGGTCCATGCCCAGGCGGCGCGCCGCTTCGCGGCCGGTGACGAACACGCCGCGGCCGGTGGCCTTGACGCGGCCGAGCGAGCCGCCCAGGTGCAGCGGCTTGCCGGTGACGACGCCGGTGGCCGTGCCGCCGACGTTCATCGAGTAGGTGTCCATCATCCACGCCATGATCTGCGCGTTGGTGTTGACGTCGGGCGCGGGGATGTCGGTGTGCGGGCCGATGATGATGCCGATCTCGCTGGTGTAGCGGCGCGTGACCTTCTCCAGCTCCTGCAGCGACAGCTTCTTGGGGTCGACGCGGATGCCGCCCTTGGCGCCGCCGTAGGGCAGGTTGACGGCCGCGGTCTTGATGGTCATCCAGGCCGACAGGGCCATCACTTCCTCGAGCGTGACGTCGGGGTGGAAGCGCACGCCGCCCTTGCCGGGGCCGCGGCTCATGTTGTGCTGCACGCGGTAGCCCTCGAAGTGGGCGATGGTGCCGTCGTCCATCTCGATGGGCACGTCGACGATGAGCGCGCGCTTGGGGCGCTTCAAGGTTTCGACCCAGCGGGCCAGCGGGCCGAGGTACGGCACGACGCGGTCGACCTGCGAAAGATAGGTGCCCCACGGGCTGTTGGCGGTAGGGCTGACGAAGGAGAGTTTTTCGCTCATGAGAGATCCCTTGGTTGAACGGGTGGCCGCAACGATAGACCTCCACCGCGCGTTGCGCCATGGCTTATGCGCGCCGCGCTGGCGGTTATGCAAGAGACGTTAGGGCGCCTCGCGCGAGTGAGCGGCGCAGATGACAGAACCGTCATCGACGGGTTATCGATCCGGCGGATCCACTTCCTAGAGTTGTCTCCACCGATCAACACACAAGCAACCACATCAAGGAGTTACGCATGAAGAAGCCTTCGTCCACCGCCCGCCTGCTGGCCACCACCGCCGTCGCGGCCCTGCTCGGCGCAGCCGCCGCGCCCAGCCTTGCCGGCAACTATGCGGAAGGCGATCCGCGCCCGGTGCCGATGACGTCGTCCACCACCCGCGCCGCGGTGGCCGCCGACGCGCAGCAGTGGCTGAAGGCCGCGCCGACGCAGGGCTACACCGACGCCATCGCGCAGGCGCCGGCCGTGGTCTCGACGAACACGCGCGCCGCCGTGGCGGCCGACACGCGGCTGTGGCTGCAATCGGGGCTCGCGGCCAAGCAGAACGGCGAAGCCGGCGCCGATGCAGCGCAGCCGGGCTACCGCCAGGCCGCCGCGGACTACAGCAGCCGCAAGGCCGCGGCGCAGGCCCAGGCACAACCGGGCACCACGCTGCGCTGAGCGGCGGCAAAAAATGCCCCTGCTTTCGCGGCAAGGGTAGGCAATGGGTAGGCCAAGGCATTTCCTTGGTTCTATCTCCTATGGCCGGCACTCGCAGGCCGCATTTTCTTCAAGTGATCGATGGGCGAGCCGGATAATCCTCCGATGCTCGACCTGGACCGCATCGATCTGCGCCTGCTGAAGATTCTTCAGGAGGATGGCCGCATCACCAACCTCAAGCTGGCCGAGGCGGTGGCGCTGTCCCCTACCGCGGTGCTGGCGCGGGTGCAGCGCCTGACGCGCGACGGTTTCATCCAGGGCTACGAGGCGCGGCTCGATCCGCAGAAGCTGGGGCGCGGCTTCACCGTGTTCGTCGAGGTGCTGCTCGACCGCACCACGCCCAACGTGTTCGACCAGTTCAAGGCCGCCGTGCAGGTGCGCGACGAGATCATGGAATGCCACATGGTCGCCGGCGGCTTCGACTACCTGCTCAAGACCCGCATGGCCGACATGGCCGCTTACCGGGAGTTCGCGGGCACCGTCCTCTGGCAACTGCCCGGCGTGCGGGAGACGCGAACCTACGCGGTGATGGAAGAGGTCAAGAGCAGCGCACGGCTGCCGCTAGGGATCTGAGCTTTCAGGCGGGGCCGGCGGGCTTGCGCGCCCGGCCGCCGAAGATGGCCGTGCCCACGCGCACCATCGTGCTGCCGGCGCTGATGGCGGCTTCGAGGTCGGCGCTCATGCCCAGCGAGAGCGTGTCGAGCGCGATGCCCGCGTCGCGGATCGATTCGAAGATGGCATGCGCCCGCAGGAACAGTTCGCGCTGCGAAGCGAAGTCGGGCGCCGGCTCGGGGATCGCCATGAGCCCGCGCAGCCGCAGCTGTGGCAAGGCCGCCACAGCCTGCGCCAGCGGCAGTGCCTCTTCGGGCGTCACGCCGGACTTGTTGGCACCGCCGTCCACATTAACCTGAAGGCATACATTCAGCGGCGGCAGGTGCGCCGGCCGCTGGGCCGACAGGCGCTCTGCAATCTTGAGCCGGTCGACGCTGTGGACCCAGTCGAAGTGCTCCGCCACGGGCCGTGTCTTGTTGCTCTGCAAGGGGCCGATGCAGTGCCATTCGAGCTGGGCGCGCAGGTCGGCCAATGCTTCGATCTTGTCCAGCCCTTCCTGCACGTAGTTCTCGCCGAAGGCCGACTGGCCTGCCGCATGCGCCTCGCGCACCGCCTCCGGCCCGAAGGTCTTGGACACCGCCAGCAAGCGCACCCCGGCCGGGTCGCGGCCGGCCGTTACACACGCCTGTGCGATCCGGTTGTTTACTTGCTGGAGGTCGTCGCCAATCATCGTCATAATCGTCCAAAATCGTATCAAAACGTCACCGAACTCGATTCGAGGAGCCCCGTGGACATCACCCAACTGCTGGCATTCAGCGTCAAGAACAAAGCCTCCGACCTGCATCTTTCCGCGGGCCTGCCGCCCATGATCCGCGTGAACGGCGACGTGCGCCGCATCAACGTCGACGCGCTCGACCACAAGGGCGTGCATGCCATGGTGTACGACATCATGAGCGACACGCACCGCAAGCACTACGAAGAGTTCCTCGAGGTCGACTTTTCGTTCGAGATCGACGGCCTGGCGCGCTTCCGCGTCAACGCCTTCAACCAGGCACGCGGCGCGGCGGCGGTGTTCCGGACCATTCCCTCGAAGATCCTGACGCTGGAGCAGCTGAACGCGCCCAAGATTTTCGGTGAACTGGCGCTCAAGCCGCGCGGGCTGGTGCTGGTGACGGGTCCCACGGGCTCGGGCAAGTCGACCACGCTGGCGGCGATGGTCAACTACCTCAATGAAAACGAGTACGGCCACATCCTCACGGTGGAAGACCCGATCGAGTTCGTGCACGAATCGAAGAAGTGCCTGATCAACCAGCGCGAAGTGGGACCGATGACGCTGTCGTTCTCGAACGCGCTGCGCTCCGCACTGCGCGAAGACCCGGACGCGATCCTGGTGGGCGAGCTGCGCGACCTGGAAACCATTCGCCTGGCCATGACCGCGGCCGAAACGGGCCACCTGGTGTTCGGCACGCTGCACACCTCGTCGGCCGCCAAGACCATCGACCGGATCATCGACGTGTTCCCGGGCGAGGAAAAGGAAATGATCCGCGCGATGCTGTCGGAGTCGCTGCAGGCGGTGATCTCGCAGACGCTGTGCAAGACCAAGGACGGCCAGGGCCGCGTGGCGGCGCACGAGATCATGCTGGGCACGCCGGCCATCCGAAACCTGATCCGCGAGGCCAAGGTGGCGCAGATGTACTCCACCATCCAGACCGGCCAGGGCCAGGGCATGCAGACGCTCGACCAGAACCTGACGGATCTGGTGCGGCGCAATACCATCTCGGCTGCGGAAGCCCGCGGCAAGGCCAAGATCCCCGAAAACTTCCCCGGCTAGTCATGAGGCCCCCCGGCTTTTCACTTCGCTGCGCTGCGTGTAACTCCACCCCCCAGGGGGGAGGCGCGGCCGCCTTGGGGCGGCCCGGCGGTCGGCCGCCAGCGGGTTCAATCTAAACAGATCAAGGAGCGCTCTCATGGAACGCGATCAAGCCAGCCAGTTCATCAACGACCTGCTCAAGCTCATGGTGAGCCGCGCCGGCAGCGACCTGTTCATCACCGCCGACTTCCCGCCTGCCATCAAGGTCGACGGCAAGGTGACCAAGGTGTCGCAGCAGGCGCTGGGCGCGCAGCACACGCTGGCGCTCACGCGCTCGATCATGAACGACCGCCAGACGGCGGAGTTCGAGCGCACCAAGGAGTGCAACTTCGCGATCTCGCCCACCGGCATCGGCCGCTTCCGCGTGAACGCGTTCGTGCAGCAGGGCAAGGTCGGCATGGTGCTGCGGACCATTCCCGCCAAGCTGCCCACCATCGACAGCCTGGGCATGCCCCAGGTGCTGAAGGAAGTGACGATGAGCAAGCGCGGCCTGTGCATCCTGGTGGGTGCCACGGGCTCGGGCAAATCGACCACGCTGGCCGCGATGATCGACTGGCGCAACGAGAACTCGTTCGGCCACATCGTGACGGTGGAGGACCCGGTGGAATTCGTGCACCCGCACAAGAACTGCGTGGTGACGCAGCGCGAAGTGGGCATCGACACCGACAGCTGGGAAGCCGCGCTGAAGAACACGCTGCGCCAGGCGCCCGACGTGATCCTGATGGGCGAGATCCGCGACCGCGAGACCATGGAACACGCGGTGGCCTTCGCCGAGACCGGCCACCTTTGCATGGCGACGCTGCACGCCAACAGCGCCAACCAGGCGCTGGACCGCATCATCAATTTCTTCCCCGAAGAGCGCCGCGCGCAGTTGCTGATGGACCTGTCGCTGAACCTGCGTTCGCTGGTGTCGCAGCGGCTGGTGCCCACCGAGGACGGCCTGGGCCGCGTGGCGGCGGTCGAGGTGCTGCTGAACACGCCGCTGATTTCCGACCTGATCTTCAAGGGCGAGGTGGGCGAGATCAAGGAGATCATGAAGAAGAGCCGCAACCTGGGCATGCAGACCTTCGACCAGGCGCTGTTCGACCTGTTCGAGAGCCACTCGATCACCTTCGAGGACGCGATCCGCAACGCCGACTCCGCCAACGACCTGCGGCTGCAGATCAAGCTCAACAGCCAGCGCGCGCGCAGCACCGACCTGGCCGCCGGCACGGAGCATTTCGCGATCGTCTGAAACAGCAGCCCGCCGACTCAGTCGATCGTCTTCTGCCACGCGGCGAACGCGCCCGCCGCCAGCGCAATGACCGCCATCGCGGTGAAGCCGTCGAGCGAAGCCATGAAGGTGGCCTGTTGCTCGAGCGTTCGCCAGAGCGTGCCCAGCGCCATTGCATGGGCCTCGCCCGCCGCATGGCCGGCCGCGGCGAAACCGTGGGTCAGCGACTCCAGCGCCTGCATGAAGGCGGCGTTCGCGGGGTTGGCCGACTCGCTCAGGCGCACTTCGTGCAGCGCCAAGCGGTGCTGCTGCAGCGCGATCACGCTCGACGTCGCGAATGAAATCGCCAGCTGGCGCACGAGGTTCTTGAGCCGGTAGCCGTGCGCGAATTCTTCCGCCGCGAAGGGCCTGAAGGTGAGGTTGGCCACGGGCAGCACCACGAACAGCATCAGCAGGCCGCGCAGCAGCAGAGGGGCCAGCAGGGCCTCTCGCCCCGCCTGCGGCGTGACCTGCGACAGCCACCACGCCGCCAGCGCCGCGATACCGAAGCCCGCGACGATGAGCCACTTCTTGCGCGTCAGCCGCGCCGAATAGCGCAGGTAGACGAACACCAGCAGCCCGGTGGCGAGCGAGGCGGCGCCGGTGAAGTAGCCTGTATTGCCCACCGTGAAGCCGAGCCCGCCTTCCATCAGGCGCGGCAGCAGGTAGCTGAAGCCCGTCGACAGGTAGTAATAGACGACGTAGAGCGCAAGCCCCACGCGGAACGACGCATTGCGCAGCGCATGCAGCCGCACCAGCGGCGCGGGGTGCCGCCACTGCTGCCAGCCGAACCATGCAAGCCCCGCGACGCCGGCGAGCGTGAGTCCGATCAGCGCGGGCGAGCCTGTGAACAGCTCGAAGTGCGAGCGCGTGAGCACCACCTGCAACGCGGCCTGCGCGAGCGCGAACACGACGTAGGCGATGTAGTGCGGCTCGGTGCGTTCGTGCGGCGCGACGTCGCCGATGTCGGGCAGCGTCCAGAGCACCAGCAGGCCGATCAGCACCGCAACCGGCGCGGTGCTGGCGAACAGCCAGCGCCAGTCGAAGTTGGTGACGAGAAAGGCGCCGGCAATGGGCGCCAGCGCGCCGCCGAACACGATGAGCACCATGAAGGCCTTCAGCGCCTGGCCGCGTCGCGCGGGCGCGATGCCGATCTGGATCAGGATGCGGCAGGCGCCGAGCATCGGCCCGACGAAGTAGCCCTGCACCGCGCGCGCGGCCGTGAGCTGCATCGAGCTGTCGCAAAGCGCGGCACCCACGCCGCCCAGCGCGAAGGCGAACATGCAGACCGCGAGGTAGCGCCGGTAGCCCAGCCGCTCGACCCACGCATGCTGGTGCAGGATGCCCAGCACCGCGCCCAGCGCATAGGCGCTGGAGGCCCACACCAGCTCGTCGGGCGAGGCGTTGACGCCGCCGGCAATGTAGCTCGCGAAGAAGGCGAACAGCGCGTTGTCGAAGTAGTCGATGGCCGTGACGAGGCCGATGGCCCAGGGCAGCAGCGCGACCGCGGCATTGCCGCGCGAAGGCCGCGCCAGGGCCGGGGAGCTCATGGCGCCGGCCGCTCCTTGCGGCGCTGCTCCAGCGCTTCTTCCACCGGCTCGCCGGCAAGGCGGCGCTCCACGTAGTCGAGGTCGCGCCGCAATTGCGCCTGCAGCGCCGCGGCTTCCTTGAGTTCGCGGCGAACCTGGGCCACGCGCGCATCGAGCGTCGAGAGCTGCCCGGTCAAGGTTTCGCGCAGGGTCTTGAGCGATGCGTTCGACAGGCGCGGACGGCCGCCTTCGGCCGGCGCTTCCATCGGCTGCTGCAGCATCGTGGTGATGGCCGTGAGCGAGAAGCCCAGCGAACGCATGCGCAGCACGCGCGCGAGCTTGTCGAGGTCGGCTTGCTCGTAGAGGCGGTAGCCGCCTTCGCTGCGTTCCGGCACCACGATGCCCAGCTCTTCGTAGTACTTGAGCGTGCGCGGCGTGACCTCGAGCCGGGCCGCGGCGTCGCGCACGGTGATGGTCCTGGCGGGGTTCGGCGTGGTCATGATGGCTCCATTCTACCCAAACCTGTACGTACACGTACAGGTTTGGGTCATCGCACCGGTCGCGGAATGGCTTTAAGCTGTCGCCCCATGAGCAGCATCAACCCCCGCACCTACGAATCCGTCCCCGCGCAGACCGTCGCCTTCCTGGGCCTCGGCGTCATGGGCGGCCCCATGGCCGGCCACCTGGCCAAGGCCGGCCACAGCGTCACGGTCTACAACCGCACGCCCGCCAAGGCCCAGGCCTGGGTCGCCGAATTCGGCGCGCCGGGCCGCCATGCACCGACCCCGCGCGAGGCCGCCGCGGGCGCCGACATCGTGTTCTGCTGCGTCGGCAACGACGACGACCTGCGCTCGGTGGTGCTGGGCGACGACGGCGCCTTCGCCGGCATGAAGAAGGGCGCGGCATTCGTCGACCACACGACCGCCTCGGCCGACGTGGCGCGCGAGCTGGCGAAGGCGGCACAGGCGCTGGGCCTGCATTTCATCGACGCCCCCGTCTCGGGCGGCCAGGCCGGTGCGCAGAACGGCGCGCTCACCGTCATGTGCGGCGGCGACGCGGCCGTGTTCGAGCGCATCAAGCCGGTGGCCATGGCGTTCTCTCGCGCGGTCACGCTGCTGGGCGAAAGCGGTGCCGGCCAGCTCGCGAAGATGGTGAACCAGATCGCCATCGCGGGGCTGGTGCAGGGCCTGTCCGAAGCCATCGCCTTCGGCCAGCGCGCCGGGCTCGACATGGAAGCCGTGCTGGGCGTCATCAGCAAGGGCGCGGCCCAGAGCTGGCAGATGGAAAACCGCGGAAAGACCATGATCGAGGGCAAGTTCGACTACGGCTTCGCGGTCGACTGGATGCGCAAGGACCTGGGCCTGGTGCTCGACGAAGCCAAGCGCAACGGCGCGCGGGTGCCGGTGACGGCGCTGGTCGACCAGTTCTATGCCGACGTGCAGCGGGCTGGCGGGCGGCGCTGGGACACTTCCAGCCTCATCACCCGCCTCAAATAAGAAAAGCCCGCTCAGCGGGCTTTTTCAATTCGGGGACTTTCTTTCAGCGAACCGGCGCGGTCGTCGCGCCGCTGGCCGGCAGCGGCTCCATCGGCGGCAGCGGCACGCGGGACGATGAAGAAGAAGCCGGCACCACCGTCGACGAAGGCGCCGACGGCGTAGCCGACGTCACCGGCGCGGGGCCCTGGCCGCCGCGCTGCGCCGCGGCCTGGTTCGCCGCCTGGCTGGCGGCCAGGTCGGCTTCGGAGACGACCTCGACCACGCGCACCACCTTCACCACGCCCGTCACGCCACGCGTGATTTCGGTGGCGCGGTCGGTTTCGCGGCGGGTGGCGATGCCCATCAGGTAGACCACGCCACGCTCCGTCACCACCTTGAACGAGTTGGCGAAGATGTCCTTGGCGTCGAGCAGCGAGGCCTTCACCTTGCCGGTGATGTACAGGTCGTTCGAGCGGTCCTGGAAGGTGCTCGAGCTGCCCACGGTCAGCTCGTTGACCACCGAGCGCACATTGACGATGCGGCTCACCTCGTCCTCGACGCGTCGGCGGTCGGCGTCGCTGCCGACGGCGCCGGTCAGCAGCACCTGGCGGTTGTAGCTGGTGACGCTCACGTACATCTGGTCGTTGGCGATGTCGCGCAC
This sequence comes from Variovorax sp. PMC12, assembly GCF_003019815.1. Taxonomy (NCBI): domain Bacteria; kingdom Pseudomonadati; phylum Pseudomonadota; class Betaproteobacteria; order Burkholderiales; family Comamonadaceae; genus Variovorax; species Variovorax sp. PMC12. Next base: position 4,693,184 of record NZ_CP027773.1, on the reverse strand, counting down.
CCGGGCAGCGGCGCGCAGCTCGATGCCCTGGTCGTCGAGCTGGGCGCCCGAGCTGCGGCGGTCGGTCGCCACCATGCCCACGCCCACTACCGCGGCGCCGCCCACCACCAGCGGCACGCAGGCGGAAAGGCCCGCGACCAGCGCGCCCCCCAGGGTGAGCGCGATGGCGAAACGTCGGGCTGGTGTCGTCTTCATGGTTGCGAGGGTCATGGGGAAACTTCCTGTTCTCCGAGTAACTGGGCATCCACGCCGTCGCACAGGCAATGCAGCGCGAGCAGATGGACTTCGTGGATGCGTGCCGCACGCTCGTGCGGCACGCTGATCTGGACGTCGGTTTCGCGCAGCGCGCGGCCGATGGCGCCGCCGGTGCCGCTGCTGCCGGCGCCCGGCGCCGACGGTGCGCCCGAGGCGGCATTGCCCAGCAGCGCGACCACGGTCATGTCGCGTTCGTGCGCGGCCGTCACGGCCGCGAGCACTGCGGCCGATTGGCCGCTGGCGCTCAGCGCGAGCAGCACGTCGCCGGCCTGGCCGAGCGCGCGCACCTGGCGGGCGAAGCGGTCGGCGTCGATGGCGTTGGCGCTGTCGGCATTGGGGTCGGTGGTGTCGCCGGGCAGCGCGATGGCGCCGAGCTCGGGCCGCTCGCGTTCGAAGCGGCCCACGAACTGCGCGGCGAACTGGGCCGCCAGCAGCCCCGACACGCCGGCACCGCAGGCGAGCACCTTGCCGCCGCTGGTCACGCAGGCCAGGATGGCCTGCATTGCCTGAGAGATGGGTTTGCTGAGGACCGGTCCGGTCTGGTATTTGAGGTCGGCACTATCGATGAAGTGCTGCTGAATCCGTTGCTCGAGCATGAGGCGGGATGATAACTGGGGGCTGTGAAACAAGACGTGTGAGTTGTGGAGCCTTCAAGAGGGCTTCAGTTCCCGCGAAAGAGGTATCAGCCGGCATCGAAGGCCGCCTGCAACCAGGTGATTTTCTCCTCGACCAGCACCACGTCGAAGCGGCACGGCGGCAGCGTGCGCAGCTGGTTCAGGTAGTGCCGCGCCGCGAACACGATGCGCCGCTGCTTCAGGCCGGTGATGCTGCCGCCCGCGCCGCCGTGCGTGCCGCTGCTGCGCTGTCGGACCTCGACGAAGACCAGCGTGTGGTCGCGCGGATCGCGCATGATCAGGTCGATCTCGCCGCCGCCGCGCCCGGGCGTCCGATAATTGCGCGCGACCAGCACCAGGCCGGCGTCCTGCAGATGGTCGAGCGCGGCGTCTTCCGCCGCATCGCCGCGATGCTTCGTTGTGGTGTCGGTCTTCATGGCTCCCTGCCTGCAATCTTCTTGTTCGATCTGACGGAGAAACCTCTTGGCTTCACTCGCCCCTGCTTCTTTCGGCGCCGCCCTCGCGGCCGCGCACGACGCCGCGGGTGCGCAGCATTATCCGCAAGGCACCCTCTACGTGGTCGCCACGCCGATCGGCAACCTGGCCGACATCACCTTGCGCGCACTGCATGTGCTGCAGCTGGTCGACGCGATCGCCTGCGAGGACACGCGCCACACCCAGAGCCTGCTGCGCGCCTACGGCATCGACCGCCCCGGCGCGCGGCTGCTCGCGGTGCACCAGCACAACGAGGCCGAGGCCGCGCAGGCCGTGGTCGCGCGGCTTGCGCAGGGCGAGCGCATCGCCTATGTCAGCGACGCCGGCACGCCCGGCGTGAGCGACCCCGGCGCGCGGCTGGCCGCCGCCGTGCGCGCGGCGGGCCAGCGCGTGCTGCCGCTGCCCGGGGCCAGCAGCGTGACCACGCTGGTCGGCGCGGCGGGCCTGGTGGCCGACGGCGGCGACGGCAATGCCAGCAGCGCCTTCGTGTTCGCCGGCTTCCTGCCGAGCAAGGCCGGCGAGCGCGACACCGCGGTGCAGGCGCTGTCGCAGGAACCCCGCGCCGTGGTGCTGCTGGAGGCGCCGCACCGCATCGAGAGCCTGGCGCGCGCCCTCGCCACGCTGGGCGAACGCCGCATCACCGTGGGCCGCGAGCTTACCAAGCAGTTCGAGGAAATCGCGACCGTCGCGGCCAGCACCCTGCCCGACTGGTTCGGCGCCGACCGCGACCGCACGCGCGGCGAGTTCGCGCTGGTGCTGCATCCGGTGGCGGTGAGCGGCGACGGCGGTGCCGAGGGCGAGCGGGTGCTGCGGCTGTTGCTGGCGGAACTGCCGGTGAAGACGGCGGTGAAGCTGGCCGCGGAAATCAGCGGTGCGCCGCGCAATACCTTGTATGAACTGGCACTGCGCATTCGCAACGGGGCGGAAGACGCCTAGCCCGACAGAAACTCCGGCGGCACGGCCGCCGTCAGCCAGACACCGTTCTCGGCGCAATGAAAGGCGTGGCCCAGTGCATGCATGCGGCCTGCGTCAACCACGAGCACATGCGCTTTGCCATGCCGGCGCCCAACCTGCACCGCGGTGGCTTCATCGGCCGACAGATGTACATGCTGCCGGGCTCCCGGCAGGAGACCATGCGCGCGGATCGCGTCGAGAAAACGAGTGGCCGTGCCATGAAAAAGCAATGCTGGCGGTGCCAACGCTTCGAAGCCACGGCTGACTTGCTGCGTCGAATGGCCTTGCAGGGCGCGGATGCGGCGCCCGTCGGCGGACAGCTCATAGCGCTTCTTCGTGCCCGAGTCGACCGCCTGCACGACGTCCGCGCGCGCGAGGTCGCGCCCTCCGGCCGCGGCGCCCGCCACCAGCGCATCGATATCGGCCCAGCCTTCCGCATCGAGCCGCAGGCCGACCGATTCCGGCGCATGACGCAGCACGTAGGCGATGAACTTGCTGGCGCTCTCGGGCGTCATGGCGCGGCCTTCCAGTGATCTCGATGCGTCAGCAGCGCGTCCATGAGCCTCTGTGCGTGCGGTGTCGGAGGGCGATCGGCACCGTGGAACATGTGATATTCGAGCGGCGGATAGCCCTGCAACGGAATCGCCACCAGACCCTTTGGAATGCGGCAGCAAGCGTTGACCACGGCAAGTCCGAAACCCAGCTGAGCGAAACGCAGCATCAGTTCCCAGCCATTGGCTTCGAGCGACGGCTGCCACGGCACCGACTCCGCCTGAAGCAGCCGGCCCAGCATTTCGCGGTGCGGCCGCCCTTCCGGCGGCACGATCAGTTGAGCGTCCTTCAAGTCGCGCAGGCGCACCGATTTGCGTGAAGCCAGGGCATGCGCGCGCGGTACGACCAGTACCTGGCCCACGACCGTGAGGCGCACCGCCGCCAGGTCTTCAGGCGCAGTGCCCAGGGGCGCAATGCCGAGTTGCGCCTGTCCGGCCCGCACCGCCTGTATTGCTTCGTCCCGGTTGCGCGTGAGCAATTGCAGGTGCGGCGAGGCGCCAGGACCCGAGAACTGCGACAGAGCCTTGCCCAGCAGATAGAGATAAGCCCCCTCGCCCGCAGCCAGCGTGACGACCGGCTGGTCTCGCCCAGCGGCAAGGCCTTTGACGAAGCGTTGGTTGAGCGCGAGCAGCTCCCGCGCATGCCGTGCGACCTGCTCACCCGCACTGGTGAGCTCGAGCGCGCCACCGATCCGCATGTACAGCCTTGCATCAAGCTGTTCGGCCAATTTTCGCACTTTCGCATGCAGGGCCGGCTGGCTGATGTGAAGCAGGCGCGCCGACTCGCTGAAGTTCAGCGTGTCCGCGAACACTGCGAAAGACTGAAGGGCGTCGAGATTGGTGCGAGGAACATCCATCTATCCATTTTATGGATAGCACATCCAATATCAGTAGTTCCTGATGATTGGCTTCATTTCTACGATTCGCCTGCTTCAAACACAAAGGGAATCAGAAATGCAAGACTCCACTCATCTCCCCCGGCTCGGCATCGACATCGGCCGGGTGCTCATCGCCGCCGAAGGCGCTGGCGGCGCGGACACCTCGTTCATCGGCGGCTCGCTGCAAGACGCACTGGCGACGCCGCCGTACGAAGGCATGTTCGACGCCGTCGCGCCGCTGGTCGAAAGGTTCGAAGGCCGCGTCTGGCTGGTCTCGAAGTGCGGCCCCAGCGTTCAGGCAAAGAGCCGTGCGTGGCTGCAGCACCACCGCTTTTTCGAACGCACCGGCATCGCACCCGCCAACCTGCGCTTCTGCCTTCAAAGGCCGCAAAAGGCCGATCACTGCCGCGACCTGCGCATCACGCACTTCATCGACGACCGCACCGACGTGCTGCGCCATCTGGAGGGCATCGTGCCGAAACGGTATCTCTTCGGCCCGCAGAGCAAGCCGGTGACAGTCGCAGGACTGGTGCTGCTGCCGTCGTGGAACGATGCGGCTGCAATCGTGGCCTGAAGGTTCAGGCGCCGTCAGCCGTCCAGCTCCGCATAGCGCCTGAAGATCCCGTCTTCATTGAACGCGATGCGCCGCGGGCTCTGCAGGTAGTCGTGCACCCGCTGGCGGCGCTTGACGTTGCCATGCAGCTTCTCGACCGCCGGCGTTGCAGCCAGCGCGCGCGCCGTGGCCTTGGGGAATGCATAGCGCAGGCCATCCACCAGCTGGAACAGCGACAGGTCCGCGTAGGTCAGCGTGTCGCCGACCAGGTGCAGGCTGCCCGCCGGGTTGCGCTGCAGCACCTCTTCGAACCAGTCGAGGAACTTGGGGATGCGCTCTTCGCGAAAGGCCTTCGCGCGCTGCATGGCGGCGTCGCGCTGGTCTTCGTAGTAGGCGCCGGTCGATATGGGATGGTGCGTGTCGTGCGCCTCCGCCACCGCATCGGCAATGGTGAGCTGCAGTTGGTGCGTCCACAGCCCGTCGGACTCGCCCACGCCCGACAGGCCCAGCCGTGGCCCGAGGTACAGCAGGATCGCGGCGGTCTGGCCGACCACGATGTCGCCGTCGACCAGGAAGGGCGGCGCGAAAGCCGGGCGCGCGTTGCCCGCGTCCCCGAGGCGGCGGCCCAGCGCGGACTCTCCACCGCCTTTCGACTCGGGCAGCCGCGCCACGTCGACGTAGTCGGCGCCGGCCGCCTCGAGCGCGAGCCGCACGAATTCACCGCGGCCCTGGATGGTGGGCCAGTAATGGAGTTGGTATGGCATGCGGCCATGGTGTCATGGCTCGGCGGGCCGCTGCAAGGCTTTGGCGCGAAGCATCGGCTTCGGCTGACATGCACACTCAGCGCAGCACCATGCCCGCCAGCACCGCCACCAGCAGGCCCAGGTACACCCAGGTGTGGATGCGGTCCGGAATGCGGCCGATCAGCGGCGCGGCCATGCGCACGCCAACCAGCGAACCCGCAACCAGCGCAGCGAACGCAGGCACGTCCACGTAGCCGATGTGCCACCCTTCCAGCGACGAGGCCGAGTTCCATGCGAGCCCCATGTAGGTCGCGGTGCCGGCCAGCGCAACAGGCAGCGACAACGGGTTGGCCATGGCGGTGGCATGCGTCATGGCGGCGCCCCGGCGGCGCATCAGCGGCACGGTCATGACGCTGCCGCCCACGCCGAGGAACGCGGCGATCAGCCCGATGACGAAGCTGCCGAAGCTCGCGACCCGGCCCGACAGCGGGCGTGCTGCGGCGGGTGCGGTGTGCTTGAGAAAACCAGGGCGGAACACGCAATCGAGGATGGTCGCGCCGAGGTACGCGATGAAGGCCCAGCGCACGAACTCGCCATCGGCCGCAACGGCCGCCGCAGCTCCCACCACGGCGCCTGCGCCGATGGGCCGCAGCAGCGGACGCACCTGCGCCCAGTCGAGCGTGCCCGCGCGCTGGTGTCGCCGCGTGGCGAGCATGGCGCTGACGATCATCACGCAGGTCGAAGTGGCCACGGCGATGTGCATGGCGGACTGGCCGGTGGCGCTGCCCGCGCCGTGTTCCGCAATCAGCGCACGGTAAAGCAAGGGAACGACGACGAAGCCGCCGCCAAAGCCGAACAGCACGGTGGTGGCGCCTGCCAGGCAACCGAAGCCGGCAAGCATGAGATGGATCGACACGAAACGCTCCTGGGCATTGAGGACAAGACCGTCACGATAGGTTGGCGAGGCTTGGCGCGCTTGCGCATGTGGGCCAATAATGTTCGCGTTCCGGCCAACCCGCTTTTTTTACCGACCCGATGCGCAACATTCCGCTCGACTCCGTGGATGCCATCGCCCGCGCGGTGTTGGCCATAGGCACCGACTACCCGCCGGGCACGATGCTGCACACGCACAGCCACCGGCGCGCGCAGTTCCTCTACGGGGCGACCGGGGTGATGGAGGTCGGCACCGACGACGGCGCCTGGGTCGTGCCGCCGCAGCGCGGCGTGTGGATCCCGGCCGGCAAGCCGCACCGGGTGCGCATGCTCGGGGTGAGCACGCGCAGCCTCTACATCGAGCCGCGCGACGTGCCGCGCAAGGGCGACCAGTGCGAGGTGCTGAACGTGTCGCCGCTGCTGCGCCAGCTGCTGATGGAAGCGATCGAGGTGCCGCCCAAATACGACCGACAGGGCCGCGATGGTGTGCTGATGCGCCTCGTGCTGCACGAGGTGGCGCGCGCCGAGGCCTTGCCGCTGCTGCATGTGCCGCTGCCGCGCGACCCGGCGCTGGCGGGGCTCTGCGTGGAATTTCTCAGGCGGCCCGGCATCCACGTGGCGCCGTCGACATGGGCGGCGCAGTTGAACGTCAGCGAACGCACCTTCAACCGCCGCTTCGGCCTCGAGACGGGCATGGCTTTCGGCAAGTGGCGTCAGCGCGCCTGCGTGCTGGTGGCGCTGTCACGGCTCGCGGCGGGCGAGCCGGTGACGGTGGTGGCGCTGGACATGGGCTACGACAGCCCGGGCGCGTTCTCGACGATGTTCCGCAAGACGCTGGGGCGCCCGCCCTCGCATTTCACGATGGCGTAGAGGCGCGTCGAGGGCCGGAGCGCAGGCTCACCAGAACTTCCACCATGGCCGCGGCGCCTGCCGCAACGCCAGCGGGCGGGTGTCGAGGTCGTCGGTATTCTGCGGCGCGATGGTGTCGCCCGAGCGGCGCCGCATTTCGGTTTCGAGGGCATGTGCGATGCCGCGCGCCTTTTTCTCGCCGCGCAACGCGCGCCGCCGCCATTCGGCGGCATGCGCTGCCAGGCTGGCCTCGTCCAGATCAGTCAACTCCGTCATGGGTGGGAAAAAGAAAAACCGGAAGCTTTTGGGAGCTTCCGGTCTGGTATGTGGTCCCGCCGCCAGGAATCGAACCTGGATCTCAGCCTTCGGAGGGCCGAATTCTATCCGTTGAAATACAGCGAGAGAGGGCTCCGGCAAGCACCGGAGCCAGACATTATGGCCTATCAGGCGACCTCTGTTTCGGCTTCGTCCGCAACCACCGCCGCGGACAGCAGCGGACCGAAGCCCAACCCCGCCAGATAGACCCTGAAGGTGCGCCTTCCCGTGGGCACGAGATCGAAGGCCTCCGGGTCGAGCAGCCAGTTCTGGATGAGCCCGCTGATGAGCGCATGCAGCCCCTGCGCGGCCATGGCGCCGGGCACCGGCAGCTTGATGCGCGCACGGCGGGCGGCCAGCCGCAGGGCCTTTTCGAAATCGGCGACGCAGGCGTTGCGGGCGTCGAGGTGGCGCTGCTGCACGGAAGCCATGTCGTGCGTGTATTCGACCTTGTGGGTCGCCACGTCGAACACGCGGCGCACCTGCGGGTCGGTGGCCATGAGGGTCAGCGCGTGGACCATGCCCTCCTCGATCTCGGCCAGCGGATCGTCGACGCCGCTGGCGCTGGAGGCCCTGGGCCCTGCTTCGAGCGGAAGGATGACGCGCTCCATCATGGCGTTGAACAAGTCGGCCTTGTCCTTGAAATGCCAATAGATGGCGCCGCGCGTCGCGCCGGCCTGCTGCGCGATCTGCTGCAGCGTGGTCTGCGAGACGCCCTGCGCCTGAAACAGCAGCTCCGCGGCATCGAGCAACCGATGCCGCGTGGCCATTGCTTCTTCCTTCGTACGACGTGCCACCAAGTCTCCTGATTTGTAAAGCAACGCCCTTTCCCGGTCGTGGGGCCATTGCACGGCCGTCACTATACATCCATGAATGTATGTAAACTACCGGGCTTCCCCGATGGCCCGCCTGCCCGTACAGGTTTCCGGTTCGCCCGAGAACGCGCCATCTCCCGTCTTCGCTTCAAAGGAATCGCATGCCTCTCCTGCATGTTTCGCGCCAATCGTCCTTTTCGCCGCGTCTCGCGACCGTGGCCGCCGTTGTCCTGCTGGTCCTCGCGGGCTGTGGCAAGAGCGATGCGCCCGCCGGCGCAGGCGCACCCGGCGGCGGCGGCCACCCGGCGCCCGAAGTCGGCGTGGTGGTTGCGGCTCCGGGCGACGTCGGCCTCGTCACCGAACTGCCCGGCCGCCTCGAGGCCTCGCGCGTAGCGCAGGTCCGTGCCCGCGCCTCGGGCATCCTGCTGAAGCGCGAATTCCGCGAAGGCAGCGACGTGAAGGCCGGCCAGCTGCTGTTCCGCATCGACCCCGCGCCGCTGGTGGCCTCCCTGCAGAACGCACAGGCCACGCTCGCGCGCGCCGAAGCCAACGCAGTGCAGGCCAAGGCCCTGGCCGACCGCTACAAGCCGCTGGTCGAGGCCAACGCCGTGAGCAAGCAGGAATACGCGACGGCCGTGGCCTCGCAGAAAACCGCCGAAGCCGACGTGGCTTCCGGCCGCGCCGCCGTGCAGACCGCCAAGATCAACCTCGGCTATGCCGACGTGACCTCGCCCATCGCCGGTCGCATCGGCCGCGCCCTCGTGACCGAAGGCGCGCTGGTGGGCCAGGGCGACGCCACCGAGCTGGCCGTGGTGCAGCAGATCAACCCCGTGTACGTCAACTTCACGCAGTCGGCCACCGACGTGCTGAAGCTGCGCCGCGCGCTGGCCGACGGCCAGTACAAGCGCGCGGGCGGCGAGGAAGCCGCCAGCGTGCGCGTGGTGCTGGAAGACGGCAGCGAGTACGCACAGGAAGGCAAGCTGCTTTTCTCCGACCTCACGGTCGACTCGACCACCGGCCAGATCACGCTGCGCGCCGAAGTGCCCAACCCCAAGGGCGAGCTGCTGCCCGGCCTGTACGTTCGCGTGAGGCTGGAGCAGGCCAAGGCCACCAACGCGATCGCGCTGCCGCAGCAGGCGGTCACGCGCACGCAGCAGGGCGACACCGTCACGGTGGTCGACAAGGACGGCAAGCTGTCCAAGCGCAACGTGAAGATCAGCGCCGCCAAGGACAACCAGTGGGTGGTGCTCGACGGCCTGAAGGCCGGCGAACAGGTGATGGTCGACGGCTTCCAGAAACTGCAGATGATGCCGCCGGGCACGCCCGTGAAGGCGGTGCCGTGGACCAAGCCGAACCCCGCCGCAGCGGCCAAGCCGGCTGCGGCGGCGCCTGCCGCCGCCGAACCGGCGGCCACGGCCGAGAAGAAGTAATCAGGAGCGCGCCCGCAAATGGCCAAATTTTTTATCGACCGCCCGATCTTCGCGTGGGTGATCGCACTGTTCATCCTCGTGGTGGGCGGCGTGGCAATCACCCAGCTGCCGATCTCGCAGTACCCGCCGGTGGCGCCTCCCGCCATCGTGATCAACGTCGCCTACCCCGGCGCCTCGGCCCAGACGCTCGAGGACAGCGTGCTGTCCGTCATCGAGCGTGAAATGAACGGCTCGCCGGGCATGATCTACATGGAATCGGTGGCCCAGGCCGACGGCACCGGCTCCATCACGATCAGCTTCGAGGCCGGCACCAACGACGACCTCGCGCAGGTGGACGTGCAGAACCGGCTGTCGCGCGCGACGCCGCGCCTGCCCTCCGCCGTGACGCAGCAGGGCGTGCGCGTGGACAAGTCGCGCAACAACTTCCTGATGTTCGTGATGCTGTCCTCCGACAACCCGAACATCGACCCGGTGGCGCTTGGCGACTATGCCGCGCGCAACGTGGTGCCCGAGTTGCAGCGCGTGGTCGGCGTGGGCCAGGCCCAGCTGTTCGGCTCCGAGAACGCGATGCGCATCTGGATCGACCCGGCCAAGCTGCAGGGCTTCAACCTGTCGGCCACCGACGTCAACAACGCGATCCGCGCACAGAACGCGCAGGTGTCCTCCGGCACCATCGGCGACCTGCCCAACATCCCCGGCCAGGCCATCGCGGCCACCGTGGTGGTGAACGGCCAGCTCGCCAACGTCGACCAGTTCAAGGAAATCGTGCTGCGCGCCAACACCGACGGCTCGACCGTGCGGCTGAAGGACGTGGCCCGCGTCGAACTCGGCGGCCAGTCGTACGCCACCTCGGCGCGCCTGAACGGCGTGCCGGCGGTCGGCGTGGGCGTGCAGCCCACGCCCAACGGCAACGCGCTGCAGTCGGCCAAGGCGATCCGCGCCAAGATGGCCGAACTCGAGCGCTACTTCCCGCAGGGCGTGAAGTGGGCCATTCCGTACGACAGCTCGCGCTTCGTGCAGATCTCGATCACCGAGGTGGTCAAGACGCTGCTGGAAGCCGTGGCGCTGGTGTTCGTGGTGATGTTCCTGTTCCTGCAGAACTGGCGCTACACGATCATCCCGACCATTGTGGTGCCCATCGCGCTGCTGGGCACCTTCGCCTCGCTGCTGGCGCTGGGCTTCTCGATCAACGTGCTGACCATGTTCGGCATGGTGCTGGTGATCGGCATCGTGGTGGACGACGCCATCGTGGTGGTGGAGAACGTCGAGCGCATCATGAGCGAGGAGGGGCTGTCGCCGCTCGAAGCCACGCGCAAGGCCATGCGCCAGATCTCCGGCGCCATCATCGGCGTGACCGTGGTGCTGGTGTCGGTGTTCGTGCCGCTCGCTTTCTTCGCGGGCTCCACCGGCAACATCTACCGCCAGTTCTCGGCGGTGATGGTGGCGTCGATCGCCTTCTCGGCGTTCATGGCGCTGTCGCTCACGCCGGCGCTGTGCGCCACGCTGCTCAAGCCGGTCGAAGCAGGACACCACCACGAGAAGACCGGCTTCTTCGGCTGGTTCAACCGCGGTTTCACGCGCACGGCCAAGGGCTACGAGAGCCTCGTCGCCCGCGTGCTGCGCCGCGCCGCGCGCTACCTCGTGATCTACGCCGCGATCATCGCCGCGGTGGTGTTCACCTACACCCGCCTGCCCAGCTCGTTCCTGCCGCAGGAAGACCAGGGCAACATCATCGTGAACGTGCAGCTGCCCCCGGGCGCCACGCAGGAACGCGCGCTGTCGGTCATGCAGCAGGTCGAGGGCTTCATCCTGAAGCAGCCCGAAGTGCAGAGCATGGTCGGCGTGATGGGCTTCAGCTTCTCTGGCCAGGGCCAGAACGCGGGCCTCGCCTTCGTGACGCTGAAGGACTGGGACGAACGCAAGGACCCGGCCCATTCGGCCAGCGCGCTGGCCGGCCGTGCCTTCGGTGCGCTGTCGGGCATCCGCGACGCCTTCATCTACCCGCTCAGCCCGCCGCCCATTCCCGAACTGGGCAACGCCAGCGGCTTCAGCTTCCGCCTGCAGGACCGCTCGGGCGCAGGCCACGAGGCGCTGATCAACGCACGCAACCAGCTGCTGGGCATGGCCTCGCAGAGCAAGATCCTGTCGCAGGTGCGCCCTGACGGCCTGGAAGACGCGCCGCAACTGCAGATCGACATCGACCGCGACAAGGCGAACGCGCTGGGCGTGACCTTCGACGCGATCAATGCCACGCTGTCGACCGCGCTGGGTTCGAGCTACATCAACGACTTCCCGAACCGCGGCCGCCTGCAGCGCGTGGTGGTGCAGGCCGATGCGCCGGCGCGCATGCAGCCCGACGACCTGCTCAAGCTGAACGCCAGCAACACGCAGGGCCTGCCGGTGCCGCTGTCGGCCTTCGCGACCACCAAGTGGGTCACGGGCGCCACGCAGACGGTGCGCTACAACGGCTACCCCGCGATACGCATCAGCGGCGACGCAGCGGCCGGCTACAGCACCGGCGCCGCGATGGCCGAGATGGAAAAGCTCGCCTCGCAGCTGCCGCAGGGCTTCGGCTTCGAATGGACCGGCCAGTCGCGCGAAGAAAAGCTCGCGGGTTCGCAGGCCATCGTGCTGTACGGTTTCGCGATCCTGGCGGTGTTCCTGTGCCTGGCCGCGCTGTACGAGAGCTGGTCGATCCCGCTGTCGGTGATCCTGGTGGTGCCGCTCGGCGTGCTGGGCGTGCTGCTGGCAACCATGCTGCGCGCCTATTCGAACGACGTGTACTTCCAGGTGGGGCTGATCACCATCATCGGCCTCTCCGCGAAGAACGCGATTCTGATCATCGAGTTCGCCAAGGACCTGCAGGCGCAGGGCAAGGGCGTCATCGAATCGGCACTGGCCGCCGCGCACCTGCGCTTCCGCCCGATCGTGATGACCTCGCTGGCCTTCGGCCTGGGCGTGCTGCCGCTGGTGCTCGCCTCGGGCGCCGGCTCGGCCAGCCAGCGTGCCATCGGCACCGGCGTGCTGGGCGGCATGGTGACGGGCACGGCGCTGGCCGTGATCTTCGTGCCGGTGTTCTTCGTGGTGGTGCGCAGCCTGTTCAAGGGCAGCGCGCGCCAGCGCGAGGCCGACAAGCGGCATGCGGAAGCAGCCGGCATCACGGAGGAACCGAAACATGACTGAACTCGGGCACACCCCCAGGCTGCGCGCACTGCGTGTCGCTACGCCCACCCCCTTGCAGGGGGCAACACCAGCGGCCTGGCAGAGCCGGTTCCGCGGTGTTTCCCGAACAGGCCGCGCCGTGCATGCAGCGCGAACGGCCATGGAGTCGCTATGACAATGACGAAATTCATTCCAACAGCCTTGGCAGCGGCAATGCTCCTGGCCGGCTGCTCGCTGATCCCGACCTACGAGCGCCCCGCCGCGCCGGTGCCGACCACCTTCCCGGGCGACCCGGCGCAGCCGCCCGGACAGGCCGCGGCCAACCTGGCCTGGCAGGACTTCTTCACCGACCCGCGCCTGGCGGGCCTGATCCAGACGGCGCTGTCGAACAACCGCGACCTGCGGGTGTCGGTGCTCAACATCGAGCAGGCGCGCGCGCAGTTCCAGATCCAGCGCTCGGCGCTGTTCCCGGCGCTGGGCCTGACGGGTTCGGGCTCGCGCTCGGGCCCCAACCCGTACCAGGGCATCGAGCCCGGCGCGGGCAGCGTGGCCTCGCAGTACAGCGTCAACTTCGGCTTCACGGCCTGGGAGCTCGACTTCTTCGGCCGCATCCGCGCGCTGAAGGACCAAGCCCTGGCGCAGTACCTGGCCACCGACGAAACGCGCAAGGCGGTGCAGATCAGCCTGATCGCGTCGGTCGCGAACGGCTGGCTCACGCTGCTGGCCGACGACGAGCTGCTCGAGATCACGCGCCAGACGCTGGTCACGCGCGAAGAGTCGGTGCGCCTCACGAAGCTGCGCTTCGACAACGGCGTGTCTTCCGAGCTCGACTTCCAGGCGTCGAACGGCCAGCTCGAAAGCGCGCGCGCCGCCTATGCGCAGCAACTGCGCACCCGCGCGGAGGACGAGAACGCCCTCGCCCTGCTGCTGGGCGCGCCGGTGCCCGCCGAAGCCACGGCGGGCGGCGCCAAGGGCCTCGCCGGCATCAAGCCGATGCCCGACGTGCCTGCCGGCCTGCCCTCCGACCTGCTGGCCGAGCGCCCGGACATCCGCGCGGCGGAGCAGCAGCTGATAGCGGCCAACGCCAACATCGGCGCGGCGCGCGCGAACTTCTTCCCGCGCGTGTCGCTGACCAGCTCCATCGGCACCGCGAGCACCGAGTTCTCGGGCCTGTTCGACCGCGGCTCCAAGGCCTGGTCGTTCGCGCCGACGGTGACGCTGCCGATCTTCAACGCGGGCAGCAACCGCGCGACGCTCGAGTCGGCCAAGGCCGGGCGCGAGATCGCGGTGGCGCAATACGAGAAGTCGATCCAGACGGCGTTCCGCGAAGTGGCCGATGCGCTCGCGGGCCGCGCCACGCTGGGCGAACAGGTGCGCGCGCTGCGTGCGCAGGCCGACGCGGAGGCGGTGCGCTTCAAGCTGTCCGACCTGCGCTACCGCAACGGCATCGCCAGCGCGCTCGACCTCCTCGACGCGCAGCGCTCGCTGTTCTCGGCACAGCAGTCGGCCGTGACCACGCAGCTGCTGCAGTTGCAGAACCAGGTCACGCTGTACAAGACGCTGGGTGGCGGCTGGGCCACGCGCGACGGCAACAACGGCTGATGCGTTGAGAAACTTTGGCGTCCGCTAAGGGTAGGTCCCTTGCCCGCTTGGGCAAGGGGTCTCTCTATAATCGCCGGTTGGTTAGGAAAAGCCCCCCGACGAGCCCCCGATATTGAGGACGCCAATGAGCGCAGACCCGCATTACCAGGCCACAGAAGAAGCCCACACCGGGCCGATCAAGAACCCGAAGCAGCTGCTTCTCGCGGTATTTTTCTCCTTCATCGCCCCGATCCTGATCATCGTGGGTCTTGTTTCCTATGTGGTCTCGGGCGACAAGCCCTCGGGCACCGCGCAGGGCGACAACATGTCCCTCTACGGCGTGACCAAGGAAGCGCGCGACCGCGAAGTGGCCGAGCGCCTCAAGAAGGTCGGCGCCATCGAGATCCGCGACGCCAACCGTCCGCTGGCCACCGGCGAGACCGTCTTCAAGGCCCAGTGCGCCACCTGCCACGGCTCGCCCGGCATCCCTGGCGCGCCGCACTTCCAGGACGCCGCAGCCTGGGGCCCGCGCATCGGACAGGGCTACGCCACGCTTCTCGAACACGCCCTGAAGGGCAAGGGCGCCATGCCTGCCCAGGGCGGCGGCGACTTCGAGGACCTCGAAGTGGGCCGTGCCGTGGTCTACATGGCCAACGCCGGCGGCGCCAAGTTCCCGGTGCCGGATCGCCCGGCTCCGGCCGCCTCCGCCGATGCACCCGCTGCCGAAGGCGCTGCTGGAGCGGCTCCCGCAGCTGCTGCAGCCGGCGCTGCGGCCGCACCCGCGGCCCCTGCGGCGGCAGCAGCCCCTGCTCCCGCGGCAGGCGCCCCCGCTGCCAACTAGGCGTTTACCCTAGTCTCAAAAACGAAGCCGGCCCAGCGCCGGCTTTTTTCATGGGCGGGTGGCCTCTGCTGCAGCAGCGGCTTCGGCGTGGTGTTGCGCCGGGCTCAGCACGTGCCCGAAGCGGCCGGGCAGTTGTGCGGCACGCACTTCCTCCGGCGTCCAGAGCCCGCGTTCGATGGCCTCCGCCGCAATGCCGACGTCCTGCGTGTGCACCAGCCCCAGCCCGGCCGAACACGACAGGTAGAGCCTGCCATCCTCGTCGAGCAGGCAGCCGGTCACCTCGGCGGGCTGCCCGTTGTGCGCGGTGACGGTGAAGCCGTCGCCCTGCTCGGCCACGCGCCACACCAGGGGCGCCGCCTCCAGTTCCACGTACACGCGCTGCGGCCCGTTCTGGAAGAACCACTGGCCTTCGTCGTCGTGCTCGTAGTTGCGGTGAATGAACTCGATCAGCTTGTCGTGCCTGAGCATCGATCCCTTCGCTGCTGGAAAGGGGCCTTCGGCCTGCGTGCGGTCGTCGCGCATGTACCAGTTGCCGCGCGCGTCCAGACCGAGCCAGCCGTAGCAGTGCGGCACGTTGGGCCATTTGGCGAGTGCCTGTTTGACGATGTCATCCATGAAGCTATTGTGCTCGCCGTCAGGCGTGGCGGGCCAGCCAGCCGCCTACGCGCTCCGGCATGCCGCGCACGTGCCCCGGCGGCAGCCCCATGGGAAAGCCCACGTGGCCGCCATGCGCGGGCTGCCACAGCGTGACGTGCGCACCCACCTCGCCGGGCAGCGGCAGGCTGCTGGCGGGAATGAAAGGGTCGTTGCGCGCGTTCACCACCAGCGCGGGCACGCGGATGGATGCCAGGTGCGGCTTGGCCGAGCCCCGGGCCCAGTAGTCGTCGGCATCGCGAAAGCCGTGCAGGGGCGCGGTGAAGATGTCGTCGAAGGTATAGAGGTCGCGCGCGGCCAGCAGGCGGTCGCGGTCGAACAGGCCAGGGAACTGCGCCAGCTTGGCCATGGCCTTGGGCTTCATGGTCGCGAGGAACATGCGCGTGTAGACCAGCTTGTTGAAGCCCCTGCCGATGGCCTCGCCGCCCGCCGCCAGGTCGAGCGGCGCACACACCGAGGCCACCGCGTTCACCACGCCGGCAGCCGTTTCACCGGCCTCAGAGGCCCATCGCATCAGCGCATTGCCGCCGAGCGACACGCCCGCGGCCAGCACCGGACCGCCGCCCTTGCGCGCATGGTTCTCGCGCATGCGCGAGAGGATCCAGCCGATCTCCTCGAAGTCGCCCGAGTGATAGGCGCGCGGCGCCAGGTTCAGCTCGCCGCTGCAGCCCCGGAAATGCGGCACCGCGAAGGCCATGCCCTGCGATGCGGCGAATGCGGCGAAGGCTTCGGCGTAATGGCTGCGCGATGAACCCTCCAGGCCGTGGAACAGCACCAGCAGCGGCGCCGGCTGCCGGGGCGCATCGACGAAGTCGACGTCGATGAAGTCGCCGTCGGGCGTCTGCCAGCGCTCGCGCCGGTAGACCGGCGCCGGCCCGTCGAAGCGGCGTGCATAGAGCGCGGGCCAGATCGTCTGCAGGTTGCCGCCGGGCAGCCAGCGCGGCGCCATGTAGCCCATGGCCGTCGAGGGGGAAGGGTCCGAAGCAGATGACGGGGGAGCGGAAGGAACGAAGGACGGCATCGATCAATGCAGGGTCTGGGGCGGATCGTTGGCGTCGTCGGGTTCGCGCGCGCTGCCGGGGCTCGCATGGTGCGCCACCAGGCGCCAGCCCTGCGCGGTCTTGTGATAGACGTTGGTGGCCAGCACGAAAGCGTGGCGCGGGCCCTCGGCCGTGAGCACCTCGATGCGCTCCAGCACGTTGTGCACCGCGCTGGCGAGCGATTCGATCTTGCGCACCCGCGCGGGCGTGGCGTGGATCGCGCCGTTGCCGAACATCTGCTCGAAGGCCGCGCGGATCGCGACCGCGCCCACCAGCCGCGGACCGCCGGGGTGCACGCAGAACACCTCGTCCTCGTCGGCCCAGCAGGCCATCAGTGCATCGATGTCGCCGCGTTGCAGCGCTTCGTAGAAGGCCGCTTCGACGTCGTCGGCAGTGCCGCCGATGGCCGCGGCGGCGCGGAGTGGAGTCTTGGGCATGGCGTGATTCTGCCGCGCAGTCGGTGACGGGGGCACTGCACCGCTTTGGCACGGTCCGCACCGCGGTGCCGCAATCCTGGCGAATCGCCTGCTCCGTTTTGGACCAAATGGTCAAACACAAACCTGAAAATACCACTAAGCCATTGATTTAAAACAAATTTTCAAACTGGCACGCCGCATGCAAGGAGCTGCGCAATCACGCAACAGGAGTCCTTCCATGAACGTCGGCATCTTCATTCCCATCGGCAACAACGGCTGGCTGCTTTCCGAAAACGCGCCCCAGTACAAGCCCAGCTTCGAGCTCAACAAGCAGATCACGCTGAAGGCCGAGCGCTACGGCGTGGACTTCGCGCTGTCCATGATCAAGCTGCGCGGCTTCGGCGGCAAGACGGAGTTCTGGGACCACAACCTGGAGTCGTTCACGCTCATGGCCGGCCTCGCGGCCGTCACCAGCAAGATCAAGCTGTTTGCCACGGCCGCATCGCTGGTCATGCCGCCGGCCATCGTCGCGCGCATGTCGTCGACCATCGACTCCATCTCCAACGGCCGCTTCGGCCTGAACCTCGTCACCGGCTGGCAGCGCCCCGAGTACTCGCAGATGGGCATGTGGCCCGGCGACCAGTTCTTTGGCACGCGCTACCAGTACCTCAGCGAATACATCCAGGTGCTGCGCGACCTGTGGGGCACCGGCCGGTCGGACTTCAAGGGCGAGCACTTCAAGATGGACGACTGCCGCATGAGCCCGCAACCGCAGGCCGACATGAAGGTGATCTGCGCCGGCCAGAGCGACGCGGGCATGGAGTTCTCCGCCAGGTACGCCGACTACAACTTCTGCTTCGGCAAGGGCGTGAACACGCCCAAGGCCTTCGCGCCCGCGGCCCAGAAGCTCATCGAGGCCACCGCCAAGACCGGCCGCCACGTCACCACCTACGTGCTGATGATGGTGATCGCAGACGAGACCGACGAGGCCGCGCGCGCCAAGTGGGAGCACTACAAGGCCGGCGCCGACCACGTAGCCATTGCATGGCTGGGCCAGCAGGGCGCGGCCGACACCAAGTCGGGCGCCGACACCAACGTGCGTCAGATGGCCGACCCGACCTCGGCCGTGAACATCAACATGGGCACGCTGGTGGGCTCCTACGCAAGCGTCGCGCGCATGCTCGACGAAGTGGCCGAGGTGCCCGGCACCGAAGGCGTGCTGCTGACCTTCGACGACTTCGTGCAGGGCGTGGAAGCCTTCGGCGAGCGCATCCAGCCGCTCATGAAGAGCCGCGCGCACGTGCAGAGCCCCGTGCCGTCGCAGGTCGAGCCCCAGCGCCTCGCGGCCTGAACAGGAGCACCCACGTGAGCGCACCCGCACGCAACACCACCCTCACCTCGACCACGCCCGTCGGCGCGCCGCGCCCGCCCGGCGCACCCGCACCGCTGGTGCTGCCGGCACGCCCCGAGCCGCTTGCGATGCACGCCAGCGATTCGGCGCTGATCGTCGTCGACATGCAGAACGCCTATGCATCCATTGGCGGGTATGTCGACTCGGCCGGCTTCGACATCTCCGGCGCGCAGGGCACCATCGCCAACATCGTGCGCGCCATTGCCGCAGCGCGCGCGGCGGGCATGCTGGTCGTGTTCCTGCAGAACGGCTGGGACGCCGACTACGTGGAAGCCGGCGGGCCCGGCTCGCCCAACTGGCACAAGTCGAACGCGCTCAAGACCATGCGCGCCAGGCCCGAGCTGCAGGGCAAGTTCCTCGCCAAGGGCGGCTGGGACTACGAACTCATCGACCAGATGAAGCCGCAGGCCGGCGACATCGTGGTTCCCAAGACGCGCTACAGCGGCTTCTTCAACAGCACGCTCGACAGCACGCTGCGCGCGCGCGGCATCCGGCACCTGGCCTTCACCGGCATCGCGACCAACGTGTGCGTGGAGTCGACGCTGCGCGACGCCTTCCACCTCGAGTACTTCGCGGTGATGCTGGAAGACGCCACGCACGAGCTCGGCGGCCCGGCCATCCAGAAGGCATCGGTCTACAACGTCGAGACCTTCTTCGGATGGGTCTCCACGGTGGACCAGTTCTGCGCCACCTTTGCCGCGCCGCAAGCCGTTTCCCAACCCGCGTCGGCCGAAGCGGCCGTCGCCTGATTCACCTTCATCGAGGAGTTCCCCAATGCCCAAGCAAGCCATCATCCCTCCCGGCACCGGCGTGCCGCTCGCCCCCTATGTTCCCGGCACGCTCGCCGACGGCGTGCTCTACGTGTCGGGCACGCTGCCCTTCGACAAGGACAACAACGTGGTGCACGTCGGCGACGCGAGTGCGCAGGCCCGGCATGTGCTCACCATCATCAAGGGCGTGGTCGAGGCCGCCGGCGGCACCATGGACGACGTGACCTTCAACCAGATCATGCTCAAGGACTGGGCCGACTACGCGAAGATCAACGCGGTGTACGCCGAGTTCTTTCCCGGCACCAAGCCCGCGCGCTACTGCATCCAGTGCGGCCTGGTGAAGCCCGATGCACTGATCGAGATCGCCTCGATCGCGCACATCGGCAACAAGGGCTGAGGCGCCGCATGCCTTCGCTGCACTACGAGGTGCACGGGCCGTCCGAGGCGCCCTCCACTGTGCTGCTGTCGTCCGGCCTCGGCGGCTCGGCCGGTTTCTGGCAGCCGCAGCTCGGCGCGCTGGTCGACGCCGGGCACCGCGTCGTCGCCTACGACCAGCGCGGCACGGGCCGCAGCCCCGGCGCGCTGCCCGCTGCCTATGCCATCGAGGACATGGCGCAGGACGTGCTGGAAATCCTCGACGCCACGAACACTTCGCGGTGCCACTTCGCGGGCCATGCGCTCGGCGGCCTCGTGGGCCTGCAGCTCGCGCTGGATGCACCCGCGCGCATTGCGAGCCTCGTGCTCGTCAACGCATGGTCGAAGCCCAACCCGCATTCGGCGCGCTGCTTCGATGCACGGCTCGCGCTGCTCGGCGCATGCGGTGCGCGCGCCTACGTGGAAGCGCAGCCGATCTTCCTCTACCCCGCAGCCTGGGCCGCCGAGCACGCGCAGCGCGTGGCCGCCGAAGTCGATCACGCCTTCGCCCATTTTCCCGGCGAGGCCAACATGCGCGCGCGCATCGCCGCCCTGCGCGCCTTCGACATCGACGCACGCCTGGGCGACATCGCCGCGCCCGCATTGGTGGCTGCGGCCAAGGACGACGCACTCGTGCCCTGGACCTGCTCCCAGCGCCTGGCCGATGGCCTGCGCGACGTCACGCTCGACTTCATGCCGCACGGCGGCCACGCCCACAGCGTGACCGAGGCCGAAGCCTTCAACCGCAGCCTGCTCGACTTTCTTTCGCGGGTCACCGCACCCGCAGTTCCAGCATGACCACTCTTGCATCCACACTCGACGACGCAGCGCTGTCGCTGCTGTTCACCGGCGCACGCAGCCACAACGGCTGGACCGACGAGCCCGTCACCGACGCGCAACTGCGGCAGATCTATTCGCCCGCGAGCCTGGGCCCGACCTCGGCCAACTGCTCGCCCGCGCGCTTCGTGTTCGTGCGCACGCCCGAAGGCAAGCAGCGCCTGGCGCCCGCGCTCTCCAAGGGCAACCTCGACAAGACCATGAGCGCGCCGGTCACCGTCATTGCCGCATGGGACCGCAAGTTCTACGACAAGCTGCCCACGCTGTTCCCGCATGCCGACGCGCGCAGCTGGTTCACCGGCAGCCCCGAGGCCGCCCACGAGACCGCCTTCCGCAACGCGAGCCTGCAGGCCGGCTATCTGCTGCTGGCCGCGCGCGCGGTGGGCCTGGACGCCGGCCCGATGTCGGGCTTCGACAAGGCGAAGGTCGACGCGGCCTTTTTCGAGGGCACCGACTGGACCGTCAATTTCCTCATCAACCTCGGCCACGGCGATGCGTCGAAGGTGTTCGGCCGCCTGCCGCGGCTGCCCTTCGACGAAGCCTGCGTGCTGGCCTGAAGGAGTCACTCTCCATGTTGAACGCCATGGCCTCCCACGCCCCTTCGTCATCGAACCCCGCCGGCTTGCCTGCGGGCTTGCAGAAGGCCGACTACCGCAACGCGATGGCGCGGCTGGGCGCGGCGGTGAACATCATCACCACCGACGGCCCGGCGGGCCGCGCCGGCTTCACCGCATCGGCCGTGTGCAGCGTGACCGACGAGCCGCCGACGCTGCTGGTGTGCCTGAACCGGTCCGCTTCCGTGTACCCGGCGTTCAAGGCCAACGGCGTGCTGTGCGTGAACGTGCTGGCAGCGGGCCACCAGTCGCTGTCCGCGTTGTTCGGCGGCAAGACGCCGATGGACGAGCGCTTCGCCGCCGGCCGCTGGAGCCGCAAGACCACCGGCTCGCCGATGCTCGACGATGCGGCCGTGTCCTTCGACTGCCGCGTGGTGCACGCGACGAGCGCGGGCACGCACGACGTGCTGTTCTGCGAGGCCGTGGCGATCGCGATCGGCGGCGCGGCGCAGGGCTTGATCTACTTCGACCGGCGCTATCACGAGATCGCGGCGCCGCCGCAGCACTGAATTGCTTCCTCCCCGGAAGGGGAGGGAGCAAGGCAAGAGTCAGCGCGGCGCGATGCCCTGCAGCACGATGCGCTGAACGTTCTCCACCGTCTCCTCGAAGAACGCCGCATCTTCCAGCGTGTGCCCCGTCAGCGCCTGCACCTGCACGCCGAAATCCGCGTAGTGCTGCGTCACCGCCCACAGCGCGAAGATCAGGTGGTGCGGATCGATCGGCGCCAGCTTGCCGGACTCGACCCAGGCGCGGATCACTTCCGATTTCTTCTCCACCAGCGAGCGCAGCTCGCGGTCCAGTTCGTCGCGCAGCAGCGGCGCGCCCTGGATCATTTCAAGGCAGAACAGCCGCGATGCATCGGGCCGGTCGCGCGACACCACCAGCTTGCGGCGTATGTACCCGCCGATGGCCTCGGCCGGGTCCTGCTCGGCGCTGAAGCCGCGCAGAGGTTCGAGCCACAGCGCGAGCAGATCGCGCAGCACGTTGACGTAGAGCTCTTCCTTGTTCGCGAAGTAATAGAGCAGGTTGCTCTTCGACACATCGGCACGCGCCGCCACTTGGTCGATCGACGTGCCGTGCAGGCCGAAGCGCGAGAACAGCCCCAGCGCCGCGCCGAGGATCGCGCTGCGCTTGTCCTCGATCTGGCGCAGCCGCCGGTTCACGGCCGACGCACTGCGCACGGCCGGCTTGGCACGCTTGCGCGCCGGTTTGTCGGTACTGCTGCTGGCTGCGGCCAGCGCCTTGGTCTTCGGCATCTTCCCTCGCTCTTCTCTTCACGTTCATCGGTTTTCAAACGGCGCACCACTGTAAGGCCACGGTGCATCGCCTTGCGTCACGACCGGCGGCACAACGCAGTGTTGCGCACCATGCTGACGCGGCGAATGCGATTTGTCCATTTGGTCCAACTGGCACAGACGTTGCATGGCGAAAGGCATGCCAACGCATGCACGACTGCATGACCGACCGAATGAGGAAGCCGCCATGACCCTGCTGTCCGTTCCCATCATCGATCTCGCGCCCTACTTCGACGGCACCGCCGAAGGCAAGTCGGCGGTTGCGAGAAAAGTCGACGAAGCCTGCCGAAGCATCGGCTTTCTCGTCATCACCAACCACGGCATCGCGCCCGAGCTGATAGAGCGCGTGTCGTCGCTCTCGCGCCAGTTCTTCGACATGCCGCTGGCCGAGAAGCGCAAGGTCGACCGGCCGCGCGAAGACGCGGTGCGCGGCTACAGCGCGGTCGGCGAAGAGGGGCTCTCCTACAGCCTGGAAGAGGCAGCGCCCGGCGACCTGAAGGAGTCGTTCTCCATCGGCCCGTCGAACGTGCCCGACGACGACTATCACCGCGGCCCCGCCGCCGGCCCGCACTTCGAGCCCAACAGCTGGCCGCCCATCGACGGTTTCCGCGAAGCCTACGAAGGCTACTTCGAGGCCATGAGCGATCTCTCGCGCTCGCTGATGCGCATCTTCGCGCTCGGCCTCTCCCTGCCCGAGACCTTCTTCGACGACAAGATCGACGAGCACATCAGCATGTTCCGCGTGCTGAGCTATCCACCGCAGCGCGAGCAGCCGCTGCCGGGCCAGTTGCGCGCGGGCGCGCACAGCGACTACGGCAGCCTCACCATCGTGCTGCCCGACGACAAGGGCCTGCAGGTGTTCAACAAGGCAGGCCAGTGGGTCGACGTGCCGCAGGTCGAGGGCGGCCTGGTCGTCAACATTGCCGACCTGATGATGCAGTGGACCAACGACCAGTGGGTGTCCACGCTGCACCGCGTGATCAACCCGCCGTTCGAGGTGGCGAGCACCAACCGCCGCCAGTCGCTGGTGTTCTTCCACCAGCCGAACTACGACGCGATGGTCGAGTGCCTGCCGAGCTGCCTCGCGCCCGGCGAGGTCGCCAAGTACGCACCCATTTCCTCCGGAGACCACCTGACGTCGAAGTTCGTCAAGCAGACGACCTTTGGTGGGACCAAGGTGGTGGCTTGAGATGACTTACCGCTGTTCTTCGGGACGCGCTCACGCCGACGGGGTACCTTGCTCCGCGAATGTCCCCCGGCCTGCGGCCTCCTCCTTTATTTCGCTGCGCAAGGCACCCCGCCGTCGTGAGCGTTACGCAGAGCAGTTGTTGATCAGCCGAGTACCAGCAGCGTGCCCTGTGCGCAGGGCGTCGGGTACTCCCCGCAGCGAAATAAAGGAGGAGGCCGCAGGCCGGGAGACATTCGCGGAGGGGAGTACCCGACGGCCTGTGCACGCGCCCTGAAAAACACCACATCAAAAAAGCACAGACATGGCCCACCTCTCCTACGTCAACGTCTTCGCCAAAGACGTGGTCGCGCTCAGCGGCTTCTACCAGCGCGTGTTCGGCTTCACAGAGATAGAAGCCATCCGCTCCCCCATCTTCCGCGGCCTGGACACCGGCAAGTCGAGCCTCGGCTTCAACGCGCTCGACGCCTACGAGCTGCTGCACCTGAGCGAGTACTCCGACACGCGCGGCGTCAAGTTCCTGCTGAACATCGACGTCGACAGCCAGGCCGACGTCGACCGCATGGTGCCCGTTGCCCTGGAGGCCGGCGCCACGCTGGTGAAGGCACCCTACGTCACTTACTACAACTGGTACCAGTCGGTGCTGCTCGACCCCGAAGGCAACGTGTTCCGCATCAATTTCATGATGTAGCCGCACGCGACCTCCCCCCCTTTTTTTCTCCTCTCTTCCCATGCTCCCCACGAAAGGTTGCTTCATGCCGCGCACTCCCTCCCACGGCCCCGTCCTCGGGCTTGCCATGACCCTCGCAGCCGGCGGCGCGCTCTTCACCACGCTGCCCGCCGTTGCGGCCGACGGCTTCACGCTCAAGGACAAGCCGAAGATCGCGATGCTCTACTTCGGCCCCAAGAACGACGGCGGCTGGACGCAGGCCTTCGACGAAGCCCGCGTGAAGATCGAGAAGGAGATCGGCCAGAAAATCCAGTTCGTCGAGAACGTGCCCGAAGACGCATCGGCCATCAAGCCCGCCGCGGAGAAGTTCATCCAGCGCGGCGCCAACATCGTCATCGGCACCGCCTTCGGTTACTCCGACAGCTTCAAGGACCTGGCCGCCAAGTACCCCGACGTGGCCTTCCTCAACGGCTCCGGCACCACCAATGGCAGCAACCTCGAGTCGTTCTACGGCCGCACCTACGAGAGCCAGTACCTCTGCGGCATGGCCGCGGGCGCGGCGTCGAAGACCGGCAAGCTCGGCTTCGTCGCGGCCAACCCCTTCGGCGTGGTGAACTGGACCATCAACGCCTTCGCGCTCGGCGCGCAGAAGATGAACCCGAACGCCACCGTCAACGTGATCTACACCGGCGCGTGGAACGACCCGGTGAAGGAACGCGCGGCAGCCGCGGCATTGATCGACCAGGGCGCCGACGTGATCGGCCAGCACGTCGACAGCCCCACGCCGCAGATCGTGGCGCAGGAGCGCGGCGTGTACGGCACCGGCCACCACCGCGACCTGCGCCAGTTCGCGCCCAAGGCCACGCTGTGCTCGTCGGTGTGGGTGTGGGACCGCTTCCTCACGCCGGAGCTCAAGAAGATCATGGCCGGCAACTGGAAGCCAGCCCAGTACGGCGCCTTCATCGAGATGAAGGACGGCGGCACCGACATCGCCGGCTTCGGCCCCGCCGTGCCCAAGGACAAGGCCGCGCTCATCACCGCCGAGCGCGACGCGATCATGAAGGGCAAGCAGATCTACGCCGGCCCGCTCGCCGACCGCGACGGCAAGGAGCGCGTCGCCAAGGGCGCGGTGCTGTCCGATGCCGACCTCTGGAAGATGGACTGGTTCGTCAAGGGCGTGGTCACGCAGAAGTAAGCCATGCCCAATGCGCTGGAACTCACCGGCATCCGCAAGTCCTTCGACGGCTTCGCGGCACTGACCGACGCCCACTTCACCGCGCGCTGGGGCGAGGTGCATGCCCTGCTCGGCGAGAACGGCGCGGGCAAGTCGTCGCTCATGAACATCGCGGCCGGGCTCTATGCGCCCGAGGCGGGCCAGCTGCTGGTGGACGACAACGCGGTGCGCTTCACCGGCCCGCGCGATGCGGCCAGGCAGCGCATCGGCATGGTCCACCAGCATTTCAAGCTGGTGCGGCCGTTCACCGTGGCGCAGAACATCCTGCTCACCGCGCCGCCGCCCGTCGGCTTCCAGAGCCACGGCGAAAGGCTGCGCGAAATAGAGCGCGACATCCGCAACAAGGCCTCGGAGCTGGGCTTCGACATCGATCCGTCGAAGCGCGTCGATGCGCTGTCGATCGCCGAGCAGCAGCGCGTGGAGATCCTCAAGGTGCTGCTGGCGGGCGCGCGCATCCTGATCCTCGACGAGCCCACCGCCGTGCTGACCGACCAGGAAGCCGCGCGCCTGCTGCAGACCGTGCAGGGGCTGGCGCGCAAGGGCGCCGCGGTGGTGCTGGTCACGCACAAGATGGCCGACGTGAAAACGTACGCCGACCGCGTGACGGTGATGCGCGGCGGCCGCACGGTGGCCACGCTGAAGCCGGCCGAGGCCACGACCGCCGAGCTGGTGAAGCTCACGGTGGGCGAGTCGATCGCCGCGCAGGGCTTCCAGGCCCCGGCCGCATCGCGCGGCCCGGTGCGGCTGACGGTGCGCGGGCTGCGCACGCCTGCTTCGCCCGAAGGCCGGCGGGTGCTCGACGGTGTCGACCTCGAACTGCATGCTGGCGAGATCTACGGGCTTGCCGGCGTGGGCGGCAACGGGCAAGGCGAACTGGCGGGCGCCATCATGGGCCTGCCGGGCGAAGCCACCGAAGGCGAGATCCGGCTCGAAGGCCACGGCGACCTGAAGACGATGGCCGCATCCGCGCGGCGCGGCATCGGCATTGCCGCGATTCCGGCCGACCGCTACGGCCTCGCGCTCGCGGGCGGCCTGTCGGTGGCGGAGAACTACGCCATCGGCCGCGTGCACACCGGCCGCTACGGACCCGTGTGGCGCCTGCGCCGGGGCCGCATCCAGGCAGACACGCAGGAGGCGGTACGCGCCTTCGACGTGCAGGGCGTGCGCTCCGTCGCGCAGAAGGCGGCGCTGCTGTCGGGCGGCAATGCGCAGAAGCTGGTGCTGGCGCGCGAGTTCGGCAAGTCGCCGACGCTGGTGCTTGCGCACAGCCCGAGCCGCGGCCTCGACGTGCGCGCCAGCGCAGAGGTGCACGCGCGGCTGCGCGCCGCGCGCGACGGCGGCGCTGCGGTGCTGCTGATCAGCGAAGACCTCGACGAGGTGCTGCAGCTCGCCGACCGCGTGGGCGTGATGACGCGCGGGCGCATCGCCGGCGAGTTCGCACAGCCCGCCGACCGGCAGGCGATAGGGCAGGCGATGGTGGACCATGGCTGAAGCATCCCTCTCCGCAAACATGGCAAGCGCACCGAACACCGTCGCGGCAAAGCCGCCGCAGCCGCTGGCGCACCGCCGCTACGCGCTGGAGATCCGCCAGCACATGGCATGGCGCTGGCAGGCGCTGATCCTCGCGGCGGCGCTGCTGGTGGGCTTCGCCATCTCCGCCGCCATCCTGGTGGCGGCCGGCGTGCCCGCCGACGAACTGGCCAACGAGTTCGTCACGCAGACCTTCCTCGATGGCCAGAACTTCCGCGCGGTGCTGTTCCAGGCGGCGCCGATGATCCTCGTCGGCCTGGCCGGTGCCATCGCGTTCCGCGCGCGCTTCTGGAACCTCGGGCTCGAGGGCCAGATGATCTGGGGCGCCATCGGCGCCACGGCGGTGTCGATGTGGCAGATCGGCCCCGAGAACCTGCGCCTGCCGCTCATGTTCGTCGCGGCCGTCGGCTGCGGCCTGCTGTGGGTGCTGGGCCCGGCGTGGCTGAAGCTGAAGCTGGGCGTGAACGAGATCATCTCGACGCTGATGCTCAACTACATGGCGGCCAACTTCCTGCTGCACCTGGTGTACGGAAGCTGGAAGGACCCGAAGGACAACTTTCCCTATTCGCCGCAGTTCCGCGCGTTCGAGCGGCTGCCCGAACTCGGCGGCGGCGTGGGCAGCTCGATCCTGCTGGCGGGCGTGGTCGCGCTGCTCGCGTGGTGGCTGGTGAGCGTGAGCCGCGCGGGCCTGTACCTGCGCTTCGTCGACGCCAACCCGCGCGTCGCGCATGCCAACGGCGTGCCGGTGCGGCGCACCATCTACGGCGCGGTGCTGCTGTCGGGTGCGATGGCCGGGCTCGCGGGCTTCGCCGTTGCGGCGGGGCAGGAAGGCAGGCTCACGCAGGCCTTCTACCAAGGCTACGGCTTCTCGGGCATCCTCATTGCCTTCCTCGCGCGCAACAACCCGCTGGCGGCCACGGTGGTGGCGCTGCTGGTGGCGGCGCTGTTCGTCACCGGGCGCAGCCTGCAGGTGTTCTACCAGGTACCGTTCTCGATGGTGCAGCTCATACAGGCCATCATCGTGGTGTGCGTGGCGTCGAGCGATTTCTTCATCCGCCACCGGCTGCGCCGCGTGGGCGCGGAGGCTTTTCGATGAGCGGCGGCATCGTCCTCAACTGGCTGGCGAGCACGCCGGACTTCGCGGTGCCCTATGCGCTCGCGGCGCTCGGCCTGATCATCTGCGAGCGCGCGGGCGTGCTGGCGCTCGGTGCCGAGGGGCTGATGCTGGTCGGCGCATTGGCCGGCATCGGCGCACAGATCGCCATCGGGCAGCCGGCGGTGTCGCTGGTGCTGGCCATGCTCGCGGCCAGCGTGGTGTCGGTGCTGTTCGCGGTGATGGTGATCTGGCTGCGCGTGAACCAGGTGATTGCAGGGCTCGCGCTGGTGTTCTTCTGCCAGGGGCTCACGGCGCTGGTCGGCTCGATGGCCGAGTGGACCAACCACGCGACCGAAGGCATCGGCGCGATGGGCCTGTGGCCGCTGTCGATGCTGCCGGGCGTGGGCAGGCTCTTCGAGCAGAACGCGATGGTGTGGCTCACGCTGCCGATCTTCTGCGCGGTGGCTTGGTTCTTCGCACGCACCTCCACCGGCCTGCGGCTGCGCGCGGTGGGCGAGAACCCGCAGGCCGCCGACGCCGCCGGCATCCGCGTGGCGGCATGGCGCTTCGCGGCGGTGCTCGCGGGCTCGGCGCTGGTGGGGCTGGCGGGCGCGTACATCTCGGTGGTCAGCACCAAGCTGTGGATCGCGGGCATGACCGGCGGGCGCGGCTGGATCGCCGTGGGCCTCGTGATCTTCGCGCGCTGGTCGCCGTGGAAGGCGCTGGTGGGCGCGCTGCTTTTCGGCTGCATCGAGGCGCTGATTCCGCAGCTGGCCGCCGCCGGCGTTCAGCTGCCGCAGTACTTCGTGATGATGACGCCCTATGCGGTGACGCTGGGCGTGATGGTGTGGGTCGCGCTCTCCCGGCGCGGCGCCGATGAAGAGCCCGGTGCGCTGGGCCAACCCTATGTGCGGGAAGAACGCCGATGAAGGCCTGGGTCTACAACGAGGAGCGCGAGCTCGACGCGGCGCGGTTCGCCGACTACCTGAACCCGGCCACCACGGCCGTGGTCTCCATCGACATGCACCGGGGCCATCTCGATGACGACCCCGACTGCCCCTGCCCCGCGCCGCGCGCACGCGACGTGGTGGCGCCCATCGACAGCTTCCACGACGAAGTGCGCGCGCTGGGCGTGCGCATCGTGCATGTCAGGTCGGTGCTGCGGCCCGGCGGCGAGGACGACACGCGCGGCATTCCGGCTGCATGGCGGCGCACCTTCCCGCTGCATGTGGGCGAGATTCCGAACGCCCATGCGCATGCCATCGAAGGCACCAAGTGGACCGAGTGGGTCACGCGCGTGGAGCCCGGCGACATGCGCGTGGACAGCAAGCGCCGGCTCTCGGCGTTCTATCCGACCGACCTGGACTTTCTGCTGCGCAACCAGCGCATCGAGACGGTGGTGCTCGACGGCGGCTTCACCGACTGCTGCGTGCTCAACACCGCCTTCGACGCCAACAACCACAACTACCGCGTGATCGTGCTGCGCGACCTGGTGCGGGGCACCGACGCGCACCTGGAAGGCGCGGCGCTGGCGATGGTGTCGCTGCACCTGGGGCTGGTGATGGATTCGCGCGAGCTGCTGCGCAAGTGGCGCGGCCTGGGCGGCGGCCAGCCTTCCCCGTCTTCTCTTTCCTGATCCGCCCTCCGTCTTCCTGCTGAACCCCGACGCCCGATGCCGAACTCCATTCCCCTCGTCGATCTCGGCGGCAACCTCGACCCGAGCACCGCCGCCGCCAAGACTTCCGCCCTGCAGCTGCACGAGGCGCTGAGCACCATCGGCTTCGCCTACATCTCGGGCCACACGGTGCGCCGCGCCACGCGCGATGCGGCCTTTGCGGCTTCGCGCGAGTTCCACGCCTCCACGCTCGAACAGAAGCAGTCGCTCGCGATCAACGCCTTCCATCGCGGCTACATGGGCATGGCCTCGTCGACCATCGTGACCTCGTCGGTCGCCAAGGTCACGCGCCCGAACATGAGCGAATCGCTGATGCTCATGCACGAGCTGCCGCCCGACGACAAGGGCCTGCTCGCCGGCCTGCCGATGCAGGGCCCCAACCAGTGGCCCGAATGGCTGCCGGGCTTCAAACCCGCCATGACGCAGTACGTGAGCGAGGTGGACGCGCTCGGGCGCTACATCGTGCGTCTGATTGCGATGAGCCTCGGCCTGGAGGCGCATGCGCTCGACCACCACTTCGAGCACCCCACCACCTTCCTGCGCGCGCTGCACTATCCGCCGCAGCCGCCCGTCGACGACGACCAGATGGGCTCGGCGCCGCACACCGACTACGGAATCATCACCCTGCTCGCGCAAGACGACTCCGGCGGCCTGCAGGTGCGGCCGCGCGGCGGCGACTGGATCGAGGCGCCGCCGATCGCGGACACCTACGTGCTCAACGTCGGCGACATGCTGGCGCGCTGGACCAACGACCGCTTCGTGTCCACGCCGCACCGGGTCATCAACCGCTCGGGCGGCGACCGCTACTCGCTGCCGTACTTTCTCGACCCCGCCATGGACGCGCTGATCGAGTGCCTGCCCACGTGCACCGACGCGCAGCATCCGCCGCGCTACGACCCCGTCACCTACGGCCACTACCTGCTCGAGCGCCTCGACAAGAACTACGCCTACCGCAAGCAGGCCCAGCCCTGACAGCGCCTCCTTCTTCCATCTTCCCCAGGATCTCCATCATGAAAAACTTCTCCCGCCGCGACTGCCTGCAAGCCATGGCCGCAGCGGCCGGCATGTCCGCGCTGGCCATGCCCTGCATGTCGCTCGCCGCGCAGAACCTCGTCGTCAACACCTACGGAGGCCGCTGGGAAAAGTTCTGGCGCTCCGACCTGATGCCGATGTTCATGAAAACGGCCGGCGTGCAGACCACGCTCGACGTGGGCCTGGGCAAGAACTTCGTCGCCAACCTTCGCGCCGCCGGCGTCGAGAAGCCGCCCTACAGCATCCTGATGGTCAACGAGAACATCGCAAGCCTGGTGCGCGCCGAAGGCTACTTCGAGCCCATTCCCGCAGCCAAGGTGCCCAACCTCGCGAACGTGTACCCGATCCTGCGCAACCCCGGCGACAACGGCGTGCGCGGCATCGTCTCGACCATCGGCATCGGCTACCGCAAGGACTTGGTGAAGACGCCGCCCAAGTCGTGGTCGGACCTGTGGAGCAACCCCGAGTTCAAGGGCAAGATCGGCCTCTACCAGATCGGCAACACCGCCGCGATGCTGTTCCTGCTGATGACGGCCAAGCTCTACGGCGGCTCGCAGGACGCCATCGACCGCGCCTTCGCCGAGATCAAGAAGCTGCTGCCGTTCACGCAGGCCGACTGGAGCGGCACGCTGTCTACCATGCTCACGCGCGGCGACGTGACCGTGGCGGTGATCGACTTCCCCGAGATCGTGGCGCTGCAGAAAAAAGGCGTGCCGGTGGAAATGGTGTTGCCCACCGAAGGCGTGCTGGCCTTCGAGCAGTCGTTCAACGTGCTGAAGAATGCGCCGGCCAAGGAAGAGGCCTACAAGTACCTCGACTTCATCCTGCGCGCCGACGTGCAGGAAATGATGGCCAGGGAATTCTTCACCTCGCCGACCCACATGGGCTCCAAGCTGCCGCCCGATCTCGCCAGGGACGTGCCGGTGAGCGGCGAGCGCATGAAGTCGATCTTCCAGTTCGACTGGGCCAAGGTCAATCCGCAGGTGGCGGCCATCACCGACCGCTGGAACCGGGAGATGAAGTGAGCGCAGCCAGCCCCGCACGCACGGCGCCCGCGCGCCGCACCACGAGGGTGTCGCTCGACGGCCTGCGCAAGCGCTTCGACAACGCGCCGGCGCCGGCCATCGCGCACCTCGACCTGAAGACCGAGGAAGGCGAGTTCATCTCGCTGCTGGGCCCGAGCGGCTGCGGCAAGACCACCACGCTGCGCTGCGTGGCGGGTTTCGAGTTTCCCGACGAAGGCCGCGTGCGCCTGAACGACGAGGACATCACCGACCTGCCGCCGGAGAAGCGCGACATCGGCATGGTGTTCCAGAACTACGCGCTGTTTCCGCACCTCACGGTGTGGCGCAACCTGGCGTTCGGCCTGGAGATGCGCGGCATCGGCAAGGCCGAGTGCAAGCGCCGCATCGACGACGTGCTCGCGATGGTGCAGCTCACCGCCATGGCCGAGCGCTACCCGCGCCAGCTCTCCGGCGGCCAGCAGCAGCGCGTGGCGCTGGCGCGCGCGCTGGTCGTGGAGCCGCGGCTGCTGCTGCTCGACGAGCCGCTCGCCAACCTGGACGCCGTGCTGCGCGAAGACATGCGCGTGTTCATTCGCGAACTGCAGAAGCGCGTAGGCATCACCACGCTGTACGTCACGCACGACCAGTCGGAGGCCATGGTGATGTCCGACCGCGTGGCCGTGATGCTGGGCGGCCGGCTGCTGCAGTTCGACGTGCCCGAGGCGATCTACATGCGCCCGCGCAGCGTGGAGGTGGCGCGCTTCATCGGCCGCTCGAACCTCATCGAAGGCCGCGTCGAAGGGCTCACCGACGAGCCCGGCCCGTACCCGACCTACCGCGTGAGCACCGCGCTGGGCAGCGTGCCGGCGAGCCACGACCAGCCTCTGGCAACGGGACAGCCGGTGCACGTGACGATCCGCCCCGAGGCGATCCGCTGGCGCAACGACGGACCCTACACGGGGCTGGTGCAGTCGGCCTATTTCCTCGGCAGCACGGTGGAGCACACGGTGCAGTGCGCCGGCGGCCAGAGCCTGCTGGTGCAGACCTCGCCGGGCCAGCGCGCGGAGGCCGGCGCGCAGGCGGCCTTCGCCTTCGATCCGGGCCACGCCTGGATCATCGCGGCGGCGCCATGAGCGCGGTGATGACGGCCGACGCACCCGGCGCCGCCGCGCAGCGCGACGGCAGCAAGCCCCGCAAGGCAGGCAAGCGGGGCCCGGGTAGCGGCGCGTTCTGGCTGATCGCGCCCGCGCTGGTGCTGATCGGCGTGTTCCTGGTGCTGCCCTATCTCAACATCATCGGCATGAGCCTGCGGACCACGGCGGTGGGCGCGCCCTACGGCGCCGGCTTCACGCTAGCCAACTACGCCAGCGCGCTGGGCGACCGCTACGTCCTCGGCGTGCTGGCCGACACGCTGCTGCTCGGCGTCACCACGGTGCCCATCTGCCTGCTGCTGGGCTACCCGGTCGCCTACCACCTCGCGCGCACGCGCTCCCGCTGGGGCAGCCTGCTGTACGTGCTGGTGCTGTCGCCCTTGCTGGTGGGCGTGGTGGTGCGCAGCTTCGGCTGGCTGATCCTGCTGTCGGGCAACGGCGTCATCAACCGCACGCTGATCGACCTGGGACTGCTCACCACCGGCCTGCAGCTCATGAACAACCGCCTGGGCGTGACGATCGCGCTGGTGCATGTGTTCCTGCCCTTCATGATCCTGCCGCTGGTGGGCGTGATCCAGAGCATCGACCCGACGCTGGAACAGGCCGCGCGATCGCTCGGCGCTTCGCGGCTGAAGGTGTTCTGGCGGCTGGTGCTTCCGATGTCGTGGCCCGGCATACAGGCCGGCACCATCCTCGTGTTCGTGCTCACGCTGAGCGCCTACGTCACGCCCGTGATGCTCGGCGGCGCGCAGGTCAAGACGATGTCGGTGCTGGTGGTGCAGAACCTGATCGACAACTTCCAGTGGCCGGCCGGCGCGGCGCAGGCACTGGTGCTCTCGGCCTGCGGCATGGTGGCCGTGTGGCTCTACGCCCGCCTCACCGGGCGCTTCATGAAAGGCCTGCAATGACCCGCAAGCGCACTCCCCTGGCCACGCGCGCGGCCAATGCCATGGGGCTGGCGTACGTCGGCGCGGTGTACGTGTTCCTGCTGCTGCCGATCGCGGTGATCGTGCTGATGTCGCTCAACGCGGGCGAGTTCCTCACCTTCCCGCCGCAGGGGATCTCGCTGCGCTGGTTCGGCGCGCTGTTCGCCAACGAAGCCTTCATGCGCGCCATCGGCACCTCGCTGCAGGTGGCGGCCATCGCGACGGTGTGCTCCACCATCATCGGCGTGGCCGGCGCGCTCTACGTGGTGCGCCATGCCACGCGGCTGCGCGAGGGGCTGCGCATGATGCTGATGCTTCCGCTCATGCTGCCGGAGATCCTCACGGCGATCGCGCTGCTGTTCTTCCTGTACGCGAGCGGCATCGGCACGCGCACGATGTTCGGGCTGGTGGTGGGCCACGTGCTGGTCACGCTGCCGTACGTGTTCACCAACGTGGCGTCGGCGCTCTACAACCAGGACGGCACGCTGGAGCAGGCCGCGCGCAGCCTCGGTGCGTCACCATGGCGCGCCTTCGTTCGCGTGACGCTGCCGCTGGTCAAGCCGGGCATCATCACCGGCGCGCTGTTCGCGTTCGTGATCTCGTTCGACCTGTTCAACATGTCGCTGCTGCTCAAGGGCATCGGCATGACGACGCTGCCGCTGCAGCTGTTCGACTACCTGCGCTGGGACTTCGACCCGACCGCAGCGGCCGTGTCGACGGTGAGCATCGTGGTCACGCTGGTGGCGGTGGTCTGGGTCGACCGCACCGTGGGGCTGCGCTCGCTGCGCTTCGGCTAGCAGGCCGCAGAGGCCGGGGCGGGGCTAGGGCTGCAGCCACGCGCGCGCCACCGCGTGCATGTCGCCCTGCGCGGCCTGCCACACCAGCTCCGGCGCGGCCACATGCACGCCCGGCGGCGCGATGCGCAGCGCGATGTCGACCAGCTCCGCCACCTTCGAAGCGCGCACCGGCTGTTCGCTGCTCGGCACCATGAAGCGCACGATGGACAGCATCCACGCGGCCACCCGCTCGAAGGGGTTGGCGAGCTTCGCATCGGCCGGCTTGCGCGCCGAGCGCACCAGGATCACGCGCTCGAAACCGTGGGCCACCACCGCCTGCTCGTCGAGGCTGGCGAGGCCGCGCTTCAGCGCCTCGGGCAGCCGGCCCTGGTCGTGCGGCTGCACGATGGCCAGCGTCTGCACGCCGCAGGCGCGCAGCCAGCGGGCGAGTTCGGGCAGGTCGGCGGGCTCGGGCACCCACAGCGCGCGCTCGCGGTCGTGGTACAGGCGCGGCGGGTCGAACGCGATGATGGCGGTGTGCGCCGACGTGAGCGGCCATTGACCGATAGGAGTGCTCGTGCGCGGCGGGGTCAGGCACGCTTCCACGCCGCGCACGCCGTCGCGGATCGGCTCGCGCGCCAGCACGCGGGTGTGGGCATGCCGGTGGCTGCCCGCCAGCCGCCGCAGCAGTTCGGCGCCCAGCGCGCCTGTCGCGCCTGCGACCAGCAAGGTGCCGAACGCGGCGGACGCCAACGGCAATGCCGCGCGGTTCGCGGCCTGGAGGGCGTGGAGCGGGTCTAGGGCCATGGGGCATCTATGCTAACTTCCGCCTCTTGTGCGGAGGTAATGCAAATGATGATGAAGCGCTGGTTCCTGATCCTTGCGGCGGTCGTGTCCCTGAGCGGCTGCGGCTACAACCAGTTCCAGTCCCTCGACGAGGCCAGCAAGTCGGCCTGGAGCGAGGTGCTCAACCAGTACCAGCGCCGCGCCGACCTGGTGCCCAACATCGTCGCCACCGTCAAGGGAGAGGCCTCCTTCGAGCAGGACACGCTCACCAAGGTGGTCGAGGCCCGCGCCAAGGCCACCTCGATCCAGGTCACGCCGGAAACGCTGAACAACCCCGAAGCCTTCGCCAAGTTCCAGCAGGCGCAGGGCGAGCTGTCTTCCGCGCTGTCGCGGCTCATGGTGGTGTCGGAGCGCTACCCCGACCTCAAGGCCAACCAGGCCTTCCGCGACCTGCGCGTGACGCTCGAGGGCACCGAGAACCGCATCACCGTGGCGCGCAACCGCTACATCGAGACCGTGCAGGAGTACAACGTGCTCGCGCGCAGCTTCCCGACCAACATCACCGCAAAGATCTTCAGCTACGCGCCGAAGCCGACCTTCACGGTGCAGAACGAGGCGCAGATCTCCGTGCCACCAACGGTCGATTTCAGTAACCCGAAAAAGTAACCTCCCCCAGTCTTCGTGCACTTCGTGTCACTGCGCCTTCCCCCTCACCGGGGGCAACACCGGCGGCCCGGCAAAGCCGGTTCCGCGGTGTTTCTGGAATGGGCCGCACGCCTACTCGCGGCATTCATGCTGCTGACGATGGGCGGCGCATTCGCGCAAGGCCTGCTGCCGGTGCCCGCGCTCACCGCGCGCGTGATCGACCAGACCGGCACGCTCGACGGCCCGCAGCGCAGCGGCCTGGAGACCAAGCTCGCCGCCTTCGAGCAGCGCAAGGGCTCGCAGATCGTGGTGCTGATGGTGCCGACCACCGCGCCCGAGGACATCGAGAGCTACACCCAGCGCGTGGGCGACACCTGGAAGATCGGCCGCAAGGGCGTGGGCGACGGCCTGCTGGTGGTCGTGGCCAAGAACGACCGCCGCATGCGCATCGCGCCCGCCAAGACGCTCGAAGGTGTTGTGCCCGACCTCGCGGCCAGCCGCATCATCGACGAGGAGATGAAGCCGCGCTTTCGCAATAACGACTTCTCCGGTGGCCTGAACGCGGCGGTCGACCGGATCATCGGGCTGGTCGACGGCGAGCCGCTGCCGGCACCGGTGCAGGACACGGGCGACTCCGGCCGAGGCGGCGGCTTCGACTGGGAGAACCTCGCGATCTTCCTGTTCGTGGGCGTGTTCGTCGGCGCGCCCATCGCGCGCGCCATCCTCGGCAAGAAGCTGGGAACGATCGTCGTGGGCGGCGGCGTGGGCGTGGTGGTGTTCTTCATCACCGCCAGCATCGCCATCGCGGTGATCGCCGCGCTTGTCGCGCTGGTGTTCTCGCTCGTCGCCGGCGCCGGACGTCCGGGCGGCGGCGGCGGGGGCGGCGGCTGGGGCGGTGGTCTGGGTGGCGGTGGCGGAGGCGGCTTCAGCCGTGGCGGCGGAGGCGGTGGCTTCAGCTCCGGCGGCGGCGGCAACTTCGGCGGCGGCGGCGCGTCGGGCAACTGGTGAACACGATGACGACCGAAGCCACCCTTTTCACCAAGCTCGGCCGCATCTGGCGCCATCGCTGGATCGACGAAGCCGAGGTTCGCCGCGCCCTGCCCGACGAGGCCATGCAGCGCCTCACGGGCCGCGTGGCCGCGAGCGAGCGCCGCCACAGCGGCGAGATCCGCATCTGCATCGAAGCCGGCCTGCCGATGTCGTACCTGTGGCGCCACGCCTCGGTGCGCGAGCGCGCCGTCATGCTGTTCGGCAAGCTGCGCGTTTGGGATACCGCGCACAACAACGGCGTGCTGATCTACCTGCTGCTGGCCGAGCATGCGATCGAGATCGTGGCGGACCGGGGCATCCATTCGCGCGTCGACGCCGCGGCGTGGACCGCGATGATGCAGCGCATGAGCGCGGCCTTCCGCGAAGGGCGCTTCGAGGACGGGCTCACGCAGGCGCTCGAGGAGATTTCGGCGCTGCTGGTGGAGCACTTTCCGCTGGGCGAAGGCGAACTCGACGTGAACGAGTTGCCGGACGATCCGGTCGTGCTCTGAGGCTTTCTTTCTCCCTCCCCCGCTGGGGGAGGGCCGGGGTGGGGGCAAGCGGCAATCGATGAAGCACCGCGCAAGAACCAGCGCCGCCTGCCCCCATCCCAACCTTCCCCCGGAAGGGAAAGGAGCAAAGATCACTCCGACGCGGGCAGGGCCCAGACAGCCGAACCGCCCACCGCGTGGAAGCGCCGCCCCGGCGCACGCTCCATCAGCCATCCGCCTGTGAACTCGCCAAAGGCAGGCAGCACCGCCTGCCCCGCCTCGCTCACGAAGCAAGGCAGCCGCACCCTGTCGCGCCCCGGCCCATGCAGCCGGCACACGGGGTGCAGGTGCCCCGCGAGCACGAAATGCGTGGCATGCGGCTGCGGATGGTGGCAGCAGGCAAACGGGCCCATCAGGTGCGGCTCATCCACCACCTCGATGCCCAGCGCTTCGGGCGGGTCGCCCGCGCGGCTGTCGTGGTTGCCGCGTACCAGCGTCATCGCGATGCCCGCATGGCCTTCGCGCCAGGCCTGCACGCCGGCGAGCACCGTGCGCGCCTGCGCCGCATGCAGGAAGTCGCCCAGGAACACGATGCGCCGGGGGCTCCACCGCGCGACCAGCGCATCGAGCCGCGCGAGGTTCTCCTGCGTGGTGCCGCCCGGCACCGGCTGGCCCAGCGCGCGGTAGGTCGCGGCCTTGCCCAGGTGCAGGTCGGCCACGAAGAGCACGCCCGCGGCGGGCCACCACAGCGCCCGTTCGGGCAGCAGGTGGAGCAGTTCACCGGCCCAGCGGACGGTGGAGGTGGTCGATTCGGAGGATTCTGCGAGCGTCACGGCCGGCAAGTTTCGCAAAAGACGCCTTGCCCGGCGCGCGTCTTGCAATTGGCCCCTGCGGCCCCCAGTTCTTGCGCATGACCGATTCGACCCCGCTGCACATCGTCTGCCCGCACTGCCACACGACCAACCGCGTGCGCGCGGACCAGCTGGGCAGCGCGCCCGACTGCGGCAGCTGCCACCGCCCGCTGTTCGCCGGCCATTCGACCGCGCTGCCCGACGAAGCCACCTTCGATCGCCACATCGCGCGCAACGAGATT
Organism: Variovorax sp. PMC12; assembly: GCF_003019815.1. Lineage (NCBI taxonomy): Bacteria > Pseudomonadati > Pseudomonadota > Betaproteobacteria > Burkholderiales > Comamonadaceae > Variovorax > Variovorax sp. PMC12. The sequence goes on along the minus strand of NZ_CP027773.1, from coordinate 4,654,440 downwards.
CCGGTGCTGGTCGACTTCTGGGCGCCGTGGTGCGGTCCGTACCGCCAGATGGCGCCGGGCTACGAGCAGGCCGCGGCCCAGCTCGAGCCGAAGGTGCGGCTGGCCAAGGTCGACACCGAGGCGGTGCGCTCGCTGGGCGCGCGCTTCAACATCCGCAGCATCCCCACGCTGGCGCTGTTCAAGGGCGGCCGAGAGGTCGCGCGGCAGGCCGGCGCCATGAGCGCGGCGGACATCGTGCGCTGGGTGAAGGCGCACGGCGCCGGCTAGGCAACGGACTTTCACCAGGCCCTCACAGCGGCGGCAGCGGGCGTGAAGGCCGCCTGCGTTCGCGCCGCGGCGCCGGCGGCTTGCCCGCGCCTTCCTGGCCGAACGCCATCGTGCGCTTCACGCGATCGATGCCGCCGGCCGTCACCACGCCGCCCGCGGCTTTCTCCAGTTGCTCGACCATGCGCGCGATGCGGTCGGCCACGTTCTCGTTCGACAGCTTTTCGCGGAACAGCTCGACCATCAGCGGGAACGAGAACGGCGTGGGCCGCGCGATCGGCTTGAGCACCAGCTGCTGCCCGGCCATGCGGGTGAGGCTGGCGCGCAGACGGCCGATCTCGAGCTCCTGCGCGAGCAGTTCCTGTTCGGCCTGCTGCAGCAGCCGGTTGCCGGGGTCGTACTTGCGGAACACCTCCCAGAACAGCGAGGACGAGGCTTGCAGCTGCCTGCTGCTGCGCTTCTCGCCCGGGTAGCCCTGGAAAATCAGGCCCGACACGCGCGCGATCTCGCGAAAGCGGCGCTGCGCGAGCTCGCCGGCGTTGAGCGATGCGAGCACTTCGTGCAGCAACACCGCGCGCGCGTCTTCACCCTCGCCATTGCCTTCGCCGCTGCCTTCGGGCAGGCGCAGCACCTGCGGCAGCAGCGTCGGCCAGTCGACCTCGGTCGCGCTCAGCAGCTCGAAGCCGTAGTCGTTGACCGCGATGGAAAAGGTGCGCGCCTCATGCTGCGCAACGCGCCAGGCCAGCAGGCTCGCGAGCCCCAGGTGCACATGCCGCCCGGCGAACGGATACAGGAACAGGTGCGAGCCCTCGCGCGTGGTCAGCGTCTCGGCCAGCAGCGTCTGCGGCGTGGGCAGCGCAGACCACTGCTGCTGGATCTCCAGCAGCGGGCGCACGCATTGCAGCTCGGGCGAGCCGTAGGCGCCGTCGCCGGCCAGCGCCAGCTGCTGCACCACCGCGTCGGCCAGCGTGTTCGACAGCGGCATGCGTCCGCCGTTCCAGCGCGGCACGGCAGGCCGCTTGCCGCTGGCGCGCCGCACCCAGGCCGTCATGTCGTGGATGCGCACGAGTTCGAGCAGCCGGCCGCCGAACAGGAAGCAGTCGCCGGGCTTCATGCGCGCGACGAAACCCTCTTCGACGCTGCCGATCTTCGCGCCGCCGACGAACTGCACCGACATGCTCGCGTCGCTCACGATGGTGCCGATGTTCATGCGGTGCCGCCGCGCGAGCCGCGCATCGGGCACGCGCCACACGCCCTCGGCGTCGGGCACGGCGCGGCGGTAGTCGGGGTAGGCCGAGAGCGAAGCGCCGCCCTGCGAGACGAAGTCGAGGCACCACTGCCAGTTCTCCCGCGAAAGCTCTTCGTAGGCGGCCGTGCCGCGCACTTCGGCGTACAGGTCGTCGGGCACGAAGCCGCCGCCGAGCGCCACCGTCACCAGGTGCTGCACCAGCACGTCCAGCGGCTGGTCGGGCGAACGGCGCGACTCGATGTGCCCCTCGGCAATGGCCGCGCGCGCGGCCGCGCCCTCGACCATCTCGATGCTGTGCGTGGGCACGAGCGTGATGCGCGACGGCCGCCCCGGCGCATGGCCCGAGCGCCCCGCGCGCTGCAGCAGCCGCGCCACGCCCTTGGGCGAGCCGATCTGCAGCACGCGCTCCACCGGCAGGAAGTCCACGCCCAGGTCGAGGCTCGATGTGCAGACCACCGCCTTCAGCTCGCCGCTCTTCAGGCCCAGCTCGACCCACTCGCGCACCTCGCGGTCGAGCGAGCCGTGGTGCAGCGCGATCAGGCCCGCCCAGTCGGGTCGGGCCTCCAGCAGGGCCTGGTACCAGATCTCCGACTGCGAGCGCGTGTTGGTGAAGACCAGCGTGGTCTTGCTCGCGGCGATTTCCTCTATCACCTGCGGCAGCATCGTGAGGCCCAGGTGGCCGCCCCACGGAAAGCGCTCCGCGCGGCCGGGCAGCAGCGAATCGATGACGAGCTTCTTGGGCACCTGGCCCTGCACCAGCACGCCTTCGTCATGGCCCAGCAGCACGTGCATGGCCTCGCGCAGGTTGCCCAGCGTGGCCGACATGCCCCAGATAGCGATGCCCGGGTTCCAGCGCCTGAGCCGGGCGAGCGCAAGCTGCACCTGCACGCCGCGCTTGTTGCCGAGCAGCTCGTGCCATTCATCGACCACCGCCATACGCACGCCGCCCAGCACCTGGCTCGCATCGGCGCGCGCCAGCAACAGCGAGAGGCTTTCGGGCGTGGTGACGAGCACGCTGGGCAGCCGCTGGTTCTGCGCGCTGCGCTCGCTGGAGGACGTGTCGCCGCTGCGCGCTCCGGTGCTCCAGGGATGCACCTCGGCGCCCAGTGCTTCGAGCGGCTGCTGCAGCGCGCGCAGCGTGTCGGCCGCGAGCGCGCGCATCGGGGTGAGCCACAGCACCGTGAGCGGCAGGGGCGCGGGGCGGGCTGTTTCCTTTCGGGGCTGCGAGAAGGCCTGCAGCGCGCCGAGCCAGACGGCGTAGGTCTTGCCCGCGCCGGTGGTGGCATGCAGCAGGCCGGACTGGCCTTGTGCGATCGCCTTCCAGACGTCGCGCTGGAACTTGAAAGGCTTCCAGCCGCGCGCGGTGAACCACACATCGAGCGCAGCCTTGACCTTTGTCCTGCTCCTTCCCCCGCTGGGGGAAGGGAGAAAATCCTCGGGGTCCGGCCTGGTGCTCATGCCGGCAGCAACGCGGCAAGCGTCTGCAAGGTATCGGCCTCCTCCACCGGCTTGTCTTCCCGCCACCGCAGCATGCGCGGAAAGCGCACCGCGATGCCGCTCTTGTGGCGCGTGCTTCGCGCGATGCCCTCGAAGCCCAGCTCGAACACCAGCGTCGGCTTCACGCTCTTCACCGGGCCGAAGGTTTCCACCGTGGTCTTGCGGATGATCGCGTCCACGCGCGCCATTTCGGCGTCGGTGAGGCCCGAGTAAGCCTTGGCAAAGGGCACGAGCCTGCGGTCCTCCTGACCGGGCGGGCCGTCCCACACAGCGAAGGTGTAGTCGCTGTACAGGCTCGCCCTGCGGCCATGGCCGCGCTGCGCGTAGATCAGCACGGCGTCGATGCTCAGTGGGTCGATCTTCCACTTCCACCACACGCCGACGTCCTTGGTGCGGCCCACGCCGTACTGCGCGTCGCGGCGCTTGAGCATCATGCCTTCGACACCCATGGCGCGCGCGGCTTCGCGCTGCGTGGACAGATCGTTCCAGTCGACGCCCGTGAGCATCGGGCTGGGCAGCAGCGAAGGGTGCTGCATGCGCGCGACCAGTTCGTCGAGCAGCGCCCGGCGTTCCGACTGCGGCAGCGCGCGCAGGTCCTGGCCTTCCCATTCGAGAAGGTCGTAGGCCAGCAGCACGACCGGAATGTCGCGCAGCAGCTTGGCGCCGAGCGTCTTGCGGCCGATGCGCTTCTGCAGCTCCGCAAAGGGCTGCACCTTGCCGTCGCGCCATACCGCGATCTCGCCGTCGAGCACGGTGCCGTCGGGCAAGGCTTCGCCGAGCACCGCGAGTTCGGGGAATCGCTCCGTCACCAGCTCTTCGCCGCGCGACCACACCCATGGCACGCCCGCACGCTTGACCAGTTGCGCGCGGATGCCGTCCCACTTCCATTCCACGATCCAGCCGGAAGGCGGCCCGAGCACGGCGTCGAACTGCTCCACCGGCAGGTTGAACGGATGCGCAAGGAAGAACGGGTACGGCTGCCCGCTGGTCTTCTGCACCTGCTCCATGCCCGACTCGGGGGCGATGAGCGCCTGGTAGTCGTCCGGATGCGGCCGCGCGCCGATGTGCGTGTAGCCCATGAGCCGCTGCGCGACGCGCTTGGGGTCGATGCCGCCGACGGCCGCCAGCGCCTGCGTGACCTGCAGCTTCGACACGCCCACGCGGAACGCGCCGGTGATGAGCTTGAAGTACACCAGCCGCTCTTCGGCCGCGAGCTGGCGCCACTGCGCGCGCAGGCGGTCGGCCAGTTGCTCGGGCGAAGTCTTCGCCGCATCGCGCAGCGGCAGCAGGTGCTGCTCGACCCAGCCCGCGAGCCCGAGATCATGCGCCCTGCTGGGGGGCGGCAGCAGCAGCGCGATGGTTTCCGCGAGGTCGCCAACCGCGTCGTAGCTTTCGTCGAACAGCCACTCCGGCAGGCCCGCGGCTTCCTGCGCGAGCAGGCGCAGCAGCTTGGTGGGCACCAGCTGGCGCGGCTTGCCGCCGGCCAGGAAGTACACGGCCCATGCGGCATCGGCCGCGTCGGCCTCGCGCAGGTAGCGCTGCAGCGCGGCCTGCTTGGCGAGGTTCGAGGTGCTGGCGTCGAGCTCGCGGTAGAGCGCGGCAAAGGCTTTCATGCGTTCGCTCCTTCTCCCGCCGGGGGAAGGCCGGGATGGGGGCCGTCGGCGGCTCCATCGGGTGCCGCCTGGTCGTCTTCATCGCCGTACTCGGTCTTGAAGCCCTGCGCATCCAGCCCGTTCTCCGTCAGCCACCGCACCATCACCTGCACGCTGCCATGCGTGACGAACACGCGCTGCGCGCCCGTGCCGGCGATCGCCTTCTGCAGCCCCGGCCAGTCCGCGTGATCCGACATCACGAAGCCGCGGTCCACGCCGCGCCGCCTGCGCGTGCCACGCAGTTGCATCCATCCGCTGGCGAACGCATCGGCATAGTTGCCGAAGCGGCGCATCCACGGCGTGCCCTGCGCCGACGGCGGGGCCAGCACCAGCGCGCGCTTGAGCAGCGCCGCGTCGACACCTTCGTCGCTCACGCGCAGCGTCGGCGGCAGCGCCACGCCCGCCGCGCGGTACACGGCATTGAGCGGCTCCACCGCCCCGTGCACCATGATCGGCCCGATGCTCGCGTCCACCCCGTGCAGGATGCGCTGCGCCTTGCCGAAGGCATAGCAGAACAGCACCGACGCGCGCCCCGCCTCGGCATTGGCGCGCCACCATGCGTCGATCTCCGCGAACAGCGCGGCCTGCGTGGGCCAGCGGTAGATCGGCAGGCCGAAGGTGGATTCGGTGATGAAGGTGTCGCAAGGCACAGGCTCGAAGGGGGTGCAGGTGCCGTCGGGCTCCGTCTTGTAGTCGCCCGAGGCCACCCACACGCGCCCGCCGTGCTCGAGCCGCACCTGCGCCGAGCCCAGCACGTGCCCTGCCGGATGCAGGGAGACGCGCACGCCGTGGTGTGTGATGGCTTCGCCGTAGGGCAGCGTCTGCAGGTCGATGTCGGCGCCCAGCCGCGTGCGCAGGGTGCCGGCGCTGTCGGTGTGAGCCAGGTAGTGCCCATGCCCCGTGCGTGCGTGGTCCGAATGGGCGTGGGTGATGACGGCGCGCGCCACCGGCCGCCAGGGGTCGATGTAGAAATCGCCCGGCGGGCAGTACAGGCCCTCGGGCCGGGCGACGACGAGATCTTCTTGCTGCGTTGCGGGCATGGCACGCCATCGTAGGCGCAGCCGGCGCTGCCCGGCGCCGAACGTCAGCCGCGAAGCGCTGTGGGCCGGCGCCTACCCGCCGGCCTGCCCCGCAGGCCCAGTCAGGGCCGCTTGGGCCGGTTGTTCATCATGTCGATGACGTTCATCTTCATGCCGTTGGGCATGACCATGTCGCCGGGCTTCTGGTCGGCCTTGCAGGGGCCGACCCACCGGGCCTCGATCACGCTGGTGCCTTCGGCGCGGCCCATCAGCGGCGGGTTGTAGCTCGATTTGCTTTCCATGCGGTAGGCCGAGTTGAAGTCGCCGCTCATCACCGCATGCGAGGTGGCGGTGGTGTTGCCGATCTTGCACACGGAGTCCATCACCAGCTTGCCGCCGTCGAGCCGCAGCTCCTGCTTCGAGCACATTTCCTTGCCCATGCCCTGGCCCATTTCGCGCAGCGACTTGTCGCTGGCCGCGTCGATGCACTGCTGCATGGTGTGGCCCTGGCCCTTGCCGCCGTCGCCGGTCTGGATCTCCCACAGGCCGGGCTTGCGCGCCGGGTAGTCGAGCGCGAACGCGGGCATGGCGATCGCAGCCGCCGCAAGGCAGGCTGCAGCGGCGGCGGACGGGCGAATCTTCATGGCGGGCTCCGCATCGCCTGGACGGCGACGATGCCGGATTTGTACCGCGCGCCCGGTGGCGGCGGAATACCGCGATCGGCCTACGCCGCACGCGCATGCGCAGCAGCCGCGGCCGGCTCCCGCTGCCGCGTGGCCACGCCGAGCGCGACGCCCAGCGCAAGGCCGCCCAGCACGTCGACCAGCACATGCTGGCGCACCGCCATCGTCGAATAGACGATGCCCGCGGCCCACGCCACGTTGACGAAGCGCAGCCACGCCGGCGCGCCCGCATCGCGCAACTGCCGCGCGAGCATGACGCAGGCGAACACCGAGAACGACACATGCAGCGACGGAAAGGCATTGCCCGCCGAATCGACCATCTTCAGGAACTGCAGCGAAGTGCCCGGCGTGGTGGCGACCGCGAAATTGGGAATGGCCGTGGGCATGAACCAGAACACGAGCAGCGCCAGCAAGGTCATCGCCGCGCAGCCGAGGGAGAAGCGCGTCAGCTCGCGCATGTCCTTGGCCAGCAGCACCGGCAGCGCGATGTAGCCCCACAGCGAGAGATACACCGGCAGCAGCGCCGGCCAGAAGGCGATGGCGCGGTCGAAGGCGGTGAGCGGCAGCACCCAGGCCTGGCCCGCGTTCTTCGCGATCCAGAAGTACAGCGGGAAGAAGCCGAGCGTGGCGACCGTGTTGCCCACCAGCTTCAGCGGGAACAGCGTGATGCAGCGCCGCCAGAGCGCCGCGGGCCAGGTCTGCGTGGCCGGGCGCGAGGCGCCGGTGTTGTCGGTGATGGTGGATGTCATGGAAGCCCGCGGCAGCGCGCATGCGCTACCAGGGCGTCCACTTTAATTCGCTTTGCGCGGAAGCCACCGTGCGTTCGATGAAGCGCACGCCGCGCGCGCCGTCTTCCACGCGCGGATAGTCGGCGGCCAGTGGGTCGGCCGTCCGCACTTCGAGCCGGGCGCGGATGTCCGCCGCCACGCCGGCATACACGTTGGCGAAGGCCTCGATGAAGCCTTCGGGGTGCCCCGCCGGCAGCCGGCTCGCGCGTTGCGCGGCCTCGCACAGCCAGGGCGCGCCGCGCGTCAGCACGCGCCTGGGTCCGTCGTGCGGCAGGTGCTGCAACTGGCTGGGCTGCTCCTGGTGCCATTCGAGCGTGCCCCGCGTGCCGGAGATGCGCAGGCGCAGGTCGTTCTCCAGCCCCGTGCTGATCTGCGAGGCCACCAGCACGCCGCGCGCGCCGCCCTTGAAGCGCAGCAGCAGGCTGCCGTCGTCGTCGAGCATGCGGCCCGGCACCAGCGCGCTGAGGTCGGCGCAGAGGCTTTCGATCTCCAGGCCGGTGACGCTGGCCACGAGGTTCTCGGCATGCGAGCCGATGTCGCCGATGGCCCCGGCCGCGCCGCTGCGCGCGGGGTCGGTGCGCCAGTCGGCCTGCTTGTTGGTGCCGCCTTCGACATGGCTGGCAAGCCAGCCCTGGTTGTATTCGACGACGACCTTGCGCACTTCGCCGATCTGGCCAGACCGCACCATCTCGCGGGCCTGCCGCACCATCGGGTAGCCGGTGTAGTTGTAGGTGACGCCGAACACCGTACCCCGCTTCGCGACCGTGGCGACCAGCGCATCGGCCTGCTCGCGCGTGTGCACCAGCGGCTTGTCGCACACCACGTGGAAGCCGGCGTCGGCAAAAGCCTGCGCCACCGGAAAGTGCACGTGGTTGGGCGTGACGATCGACACGAAGTCGATGCGTTCGTCAGCGGGCCGCTTCAGCTCGTCGGCCAGCAGCGACTGCCAGTCGCCGTGGTTGCGGCCGTCGGCCAGGCCGAGGTCGCGGCCCGAGGCGCGCGCCTTGTCGGGGCTCGACGACAGCGCCCCCGCCACGAGCTCGATCTGGCCGTCGAGCGCCATGGCCTTGCGGTGCACGGCGCCGATGAAGGCGTCGCGGCCGCCGCCGACCATGGCGTAGCGGAGCTTGCGTGGAGCGATCTCGATCACCTCAGAACGGCGAGTTGGGGTGGTAGAACTCTTTGGCGTTTTCCTTCGTGATCAGCACCGAAGGAATGATCGTCGTCGCCGGCAGCTTCTCGCCCTTCAGGCGCGCTTCGGCCGTGAGCTTGATCGCGTCGTAGATGAACTTGGGCGAATAGCTCACGTCGGCCGTGATGCGCGGGTCCTTGCCGTCCATGATGGTCTTGACCATGTCCTTCGCGCCGGCGCCGCCGAACACGATCTTGATGTCGTCGCGCTTGGCCTGCGAGATGGCCTTGAGCACGCCCACGGCCATGTCGTCGTCGGCGGCCCAGATGGCGTCGATGTTCTTGAAGCGCGTGAGGTAGTCCTGCGTGACCTTGAAGGCGTCGTCGCGGTTCCAGTTGGCGTACTTGGCGTCCAGCAGCTTGATGTCGGGGCTGCCCTTGAGCACGGCGTTGAAGGCGTCCATGCGCTCGTTGTCGAGCGTGGTCGCGATGCCGCGCAGCGCCACCACGTTGCCCTTGCCGTTGAGCTGCTTCACGATGTACTCGGCCGGGATCTTGCCGAAGGCGGTGTTGTCGCCGGCCACGTAGGCGTCCTGCGCGCTGGTGTCGGTCAGGCCGCGGTCGACCACGGTCACGTAGGCGCCCTTGGCCTTGACCTGCGCGACCGGCTTGGTCAGCGCGGCGGATTCGAACGGGAACACGACCAGCGCGTTGATCTTGGTCACCGTCGACAGGTCCTGCAGCTGGTTGGCCTGCTCGGGCGCGTTGGCGGCCGTCTTGATGGTGATCTTCAGGTCCTTGTGTTCCTTCTCGAGGTCCTTCTTCGCCTGGTTGGCCCAGTAGTTGATGCCGCCCATGAAGCTGTGCGTGGCCGCGGGAATCGAAACGCCGAGGTTGACCTTCTCTGCGGCGAGCGCGGGCAGGCTGGCGAAGGCTGCGGCGGCAACGGCCGTGAGCGCGAGGCGTCTGGTGAAAGTTGTCATGCTGGATGTCTCCTCTTGGTGGATGGAACGGAACGGGAAGGGAACTAGCGCCGGCCGCGCTGCAGGAACGCGACGATGATGATCACGAAGCCCTGCACCGCGGCATTCAGGTACACGCTGATGATGCTGGTGAGGTTCAGGATGTTGCTGATGACCGAGAGCAGGATCGCGCCCACCACCGTGCCGGTGATGCTGCCCGCGCCGCCCTTGAGCGCGGTGCCGCCGACGATCACCGCGGCAATGGCTTCCAGCTCCCACAGCAGGCCGGTGGTCGGCGAGGCCGAGCCCAGGCGCGGCACGTAGAGCAGCGTGGCAATGCCCACGCACACGCCGAGCAGCACGTAGGTCATGATCTTCACGCGGTCGACGTCCACGGCCGCGTAGCGCGCCACCTGCTCGTTCGAGCCGATGGCCTGCACGTAGCGCCCGTAGGCCGTGCGGTTCAATATGACGCCGCCGATGATCGCGACGATCACGAACACCCACACCGGCACCGGAATGCCCGCGAGGCTGGCGTAGTACACCGGCGCGTAGAGGTCCGACAGTTCGTTGTCGAGCGTGAGCGCGCCGCCGTCGGCAAAGTAGGTGAGGTACGCGCGGAAGATGCCCAGCGTGCCCAGCGTCACGATGAAGGGCTCGATGCGCCCCTTGGTGATGAGCAGGCCGTGCGCAAGGCCGAACACAGCGCCCAGCACGATGGCCAGCACAGCGCCCATCACCACCGCCAGCAGCGGCGAGCCCGATGCCGGGCCGGCCCAGTTGATGAACATGATCACGCTGCCCGCGATGAGCGCGGCCATCGAGCCCACCGACAGGTCGATGCCGCCCGAAATGATCACGAAGCACATGCCCACCGCGATGATGCCGATGAAGGCGGTGCGCGTGAGCACGTTCATCGCGTTGTCGACGGTCGCGAAGTCGCTGTTGAGCAGCGTGCCGGCAATGCAAAGCAGCACCAGGCCGATGACCGGGCCGAGGCCGTGCAGGCGCTCGGTCCAGCGCGGCTTTGCCTCGCTGCGGTGCTGCTGCTGCGCGGCTTCAAGCGTGCGCGGCGGTGGTGTCTGCTGTTCCGGTGGCATGAGCGATGAGCTCCTCTTCTGTCAAATGGTCCGCGTCGAGCGTGGCGACCAGCTTTCCGGCGCGCATCACCGCCACGCGGTGGCACAGGCCGATCAGCTCCATCAGTTCCGACGAGACGACGATCACCGCAAGCCCTTCGCGGGCCAGTCGCTGGATCAGGAAATAGATGTCGCGCTTGGCGCCCACGTCCACGCCGCGCGTGGGCTCGTCGAGCACCACCACCTTCGGCTGCGGCTGCAGCACCTTGGCGAGCGCGAGCTTCTGCTGGTTGCCGCCCGACAGCGACGAGGCCTTGACCTCGAGCGAGCCGGTGCGGATGCCGTAGTCCTTCACCGCCCCGGCCAGCGCGCCGCGTTCGGCTTCGGGCTTGAGCCAGGGCTGCGCATAGCGTTCGAGCGCCATCAGCGTGAGGTTGTGCCGCAGGCCGAAGTTGACGTGCAGGCCCTTGCCCTTGCGGTCTTCGCTCAGATAGGTGAGGCCGTGCTTCGCCGCGTCGCGCGGGTTGCGCCAGCCCTTGCCGCCGGGCACGGGCTTGCCGAGCATCTCGACGCTGCCGCTCGCGGGGCGAAGGCCGAGCAGGCCTTCGAAGAGCTCGGTGCGCCCCGCGCCCACGAGGCCCGCGAAACCGAGGATCTCGCCGGGGCGCACCTCGAAGCTCGCGTCTTGCGCCCAGCCGGGCACATTGAAATTTCGCACGCGCATGGCGGGCGCATCGGCGGCCACCACCACGTCGCGCGGCGGGTACAGGTCGGCCAGCTCGCGGCCCACCATGAGGTTGGCCATCTGCTGGCGCGTGACCTCGGGCGTGGGCGCGCGCGCGACGAAGCGGCCGTCGCGCATGACGATCACCTCGTCGGTCACCTGCTCCACCTCGTCGAGCTTGTGCGAGATGTAGACGATGGTCACGCCGTCGGCGCGCAGCTGCGCGATGAGCTTGAACAGGCGCTCGGTCTCGCCGGGCGTGAGCGTGGCGGTGGGCTCGTCCATCACGAGCAGGCGCGCGCGGCGGGCGATGGCCTTCGCGATCTCGACGAGCTGCTTCTCGGCGACGATGAGCTTTCGCACCTTGGTGCGCGGATCGATGTTCAGGCCGACGGCGGCGAGCGCGGCGGCGGCTTCGCGCTCCATCGAGGCGTCGTCCAGCAGCCAGCCCTTCTTCTTTTCATGGCCCAGGAAGATGTTCTGCGCCACGCTCAGGTCTTCCGCGAGGTTGAACTCCTGGTGGATCAGCACGATGCCCAGCGCCTCGGCATCGCGCGAGCTGCCGAACTGCTGCGGCTGGCCGTTGATGCGCAGCGTGCCGCCAGTGAGCTGCTCGTAGCCGGCAAGAATCTTCATCAGCGTCGACTTGCCCGCGCCGTTCTCGCCGAGCAGGCCGTACACGCGGCCGGGCGCGAGCGCTAAGCTCACGCCGTGCAGCACCTGCACCGGGCCGAAGGCCTTGATCACGCCGTCGAACTCGACGGCGACGCTGCCCTTGTTGCTTGGCGTACTGCTGCTCATGGCGCCACTCCGCGAACCTTCAGGGTCTCATGCATCGCAAGCACGCCCGCGCCTATCAGTCCGCCCTGCATGCCCAGCGGCGTGTACTGGATTTCCAGGTGCCGCGTGGAGAGCGCGAGCGAGCGCTGGTACACGCTCTGGCGCACCGCCGCGAGGAACAGCGGCCCGATGCGCGTGATGCCGCCGCCGATGAACACATGCGACGGATTGAAGAAGTTGACGACCGACGCGAGCATCTGGCCGATGAGGCTGCCCGCGCGCTGGATGATGCCGTTGGCCGCGGTGTCGCCGCCGCGGCTGGCCTGGCCGACGTCGATCGCGTCGATGCGGCCATGCACGCGCAGGCACTCGGCCAGCAGTTCGCTTTCGCCGGCCTCGGCCGCCTGCACGGCCATGCGCGTGATCGCGGGGCCGGCGGCCATGGCCTCGACGCAGCCCAGGTTGCCGCAGTGGCAGCGCGGCCCCTCCTGGTCGACGCAGATGTGGCCCACGTCACCCGCGGAGCCGGCCGCGCCCCGGTACACCTCGCCGTGGCAGACGATGCCGCAGCCGATGCCGGTCCCGATCTTGATGACGAGGAAATTGGTCAGCGAACGCTTGAGCCTCCACAGCTCGCCGAGCGCCATGAGGTTCACGTCGTTGTCGACGAAGACGGGCGCGGCGTAGTCCTCGCGCAGGTAGTCGCGGATCGAGAAGCTGTCCCACGCGGGCATCAGCGGCGGGTTCACGAGCTGGCCGATCTCGAAGTTGACGGGGCCGGGCACGCCGATGCCGATGCCGAGCACGTCGCGCGCGGCGTGGCCGCCTTGCGCCAGCAATTCGCGCATCAGCACCCGTACCCGGGCCAGCACCACCGCCGGGCCCTCGCGCACGTCGGCGGGCTCTTCATGTTGCGCAAGCACGGTGAGGTCGGGCCGCAGCACGGCCACGCCGAGGCTGGTCGCGCCGATGTCGATACCGACCAGCACGCCGAGCCAGAAGTGCAGCTGGAGGTTTTCGGCACGCCGCCCGCCCGACGAACGCTGCAGGCCCGCTTCGGCCAGCAGCCCCTGTTCGACGAGGCCGGCGATGAGCGCATTGGCCTTGCTCTTGGAGAAGCCGAGTTGCTCGGCCATGGCATGGCGCGATCCGCCGGCCGACCAGAAGGTCGTTTCCAGCAGCCGCATTTCATCGGCGGTGATGCCGCTCCAGGGTGCCACGCGTTTGTCTCCGTGTTCTTTCTTTTGAAGTCGCCGCCCGCAATCTTCGGCTGTCGGGCGAAGGCGAATACTAGGTGCAGGTCTTCAGCCGGACAAGGCCGAACTTCGGCCAAGTTCAAACCAAAGTCGACTTGGTTAGGGAAACGCCGGACGCAAAAAAAGCCGCCCAGAGGCGGCTTTTCAGGAAGAGAGCCCAGGGGCTCCTTGATTGCTTGCTTACTTACTTCTTCTGGCGGTACTTGCGCAGCGCCGCGATCTGGGCGGCCATCACGGCCAGCTCCGATTGCGCCATCGCGATGTCGATGTCGCTCTTCGCGTTCTTCAGTGCTTCCTCGGCCGCGGCCTTGGCCTGGTTGGCCTTCTCGTCGTCGAGGTCCTTGCCGCGGATCGCGGTGTCGGACAGCACGGTCACGGCGTTGGGCTGCACTTCGAGAATGCCGCCGGCCACGAAGACGAACTCTTCGCCGCCATCGGCCATTTCGATGCGCACGGCGCCGGGGCGGATGCGCGTGATCAGCGGGGTGTGGCGCGGGTAGATGCCGAGCTCACCGGCTTCACCGGGCAGCGCGACGAACCTGGCTTCGCCCGAGAAGATCGACTCTTCCGCGCTGACCACGTCCACATGAATGGTGCCTGCCATGGTGATTCCTTCTTAAGCGACCTTCTTGGCCTTTTCGAACGCTTCGTCGATGCCGCCCACCATGTAGAACGCTTGTTCCGGCAGGTGGTCGGCTTCGCCGTTCACGATCATCTTGAAGCCACGGATGGTTTCGGCCAGCGGCACGTACTTGCCAGGCGAGCCCGTGAACACTTCGGCCACGTGGAACGGCTGCGACAGGAAACGCTGGATCTTGCGGGCGCGAGCCACGGCGAGCTTGTCGTCGGGAGCCAGTTCGTCCATGCCCAGAATCGCGATGATGTCGCGCAGTTCCTTGTAGCGCTGCAGCGTGCCTTGCACGGCGCGGGCCACGTTGTAGTGCTCTTCGCCGACCACGTTCGGGTCGAGCTGGCGCGAGGTCGAGTCCAGCGGGTCCACGGCGGGGTAGATACCGAGCGAAGCGATGTCACGCGACAGCACCACGGTCGAGTCCAAGTGGGCGAAGGTGGTGGCGGGCGACGGGTCGGTCAAGTCGTCGGCGGGAACGTAAACGGCCTGGATCGAGGTGATCGAGCCGACCTTGGTCGACGTGATCCGCTCCTGCAGGCGGCCCATTTCCTCGGCCAGCGTCGGCTGGTAGCCCACGGCGGAAGGCATGCGGCCCAGCAGAGCCGACACTTCGGTACCGGCCAGCGTGTAGCGATAGATGTTGTCCACGAAGAACAGAACGTCACGGCCTTCGTCGCGGAACGACTCGGCGATGGTCAGGCCGGTCAGCGCCACGCGCAGACGGTTGCCCGGGGGTTCGTTCATCTGGCCGTAGACCATGGCCACCTTCGAGTCCTCGAGCTTCTCGAGGTTCACGACGCCGGAGTCGGCCATCTCGTGATAGAAGTCGTTGCCTTCGCGGGTACGTTCACCCACACCGGCGAACACCGACAGACCCGAGTGAGCCTTGGCGATGTTGTTGATGAGTTCCATCATGTTCACGGTCTTGCCCACGCCGGCGCCACCGAACAGACCCACCTTGCCGCCCTTGGCGAACGGGCACACCAGGTCGATCACCTTGATGCCGGTTTCCAGCAGGTCTTGCGAAGGCGACAGTTCGTCGTACGCGGGAGCCTTGCGGTGGATCGAAGCGGTGAGCTCCTGGCCGACCGGGCCGCGTTCGTCGATGGGCGCGCCCAGCACGTCCATGATGCGGCCGAGCGTGGCCTTGCCGACGGGCACCGTGATGGGTGCGCCGGTGTTCGTGACGATCAGGCCGCGGCGCAGGCCATCGGACGAGCCCAGTGCAATCGTGCGCACCACGCCGTCGCCGAGCTGTTGCTGGACTTCGAGAGTCAGCGCGCTGCCTTCGAATTTCAAGGCGTCGTACACCTTGGGCATCTGGTCACGCGGGAACTCCACGTCGACCACGGCGCCGATACATTGGACAATTTTTCCTTCAGCCATGGCGTTTCCTTCTGGATGGATCTCAATAAATTTGCGACAGGTTCTTGCAGAAGCGTCCTGGTGCCGAAACGGGCCGCTTTTGCAAGAATGCCGGACGGGCCGGCACCCTTGATTGGTTCAGTTCAGTTCAGGTCAGCACTTCATTGCCGTGGCTTGCGCCGCGAATGCGTCCGAGGCGGCCTTGCAGGCCTGACCCAGCGCAGCCTTGTCGGCACCCATGGAAGCCCAGGTGGCCTTGGTCTGGTCGAGACTCGCCTTCATCGCGTCGGCGGCTGCACCGCTTTGCGCGGAAACGCAGGTCTGCACCTTGGCGAGGTAGTCGTTGCACTCTTGCGGCAGGTCGGCCGAAGCCGTCGATGCCGCTGCGGGGGCTGCAGGCGTTGCGGCGGCGGGAGCGGGCGCCGCGGGTGCAGCAGCCGGAGCCGGTGCAGGCGCGGGCGCCTCTTCCTTTTTGGAGCAGGCGGTCAGAGCGGCAGCAACCGCCACCAGAGCAAGAATTTTCTTCATTTGCGCGTAGTCCCCTTGAAAGAAGGCCTTGAGTCACTGTGCACGCGAAGCGCGCACGGCAGGCAATGTGGCCCGTTCCATTGCCCCGCCAACCATCAAACGCCCGCGGCGGCTGCAGCGCCGGACACGATCTCCGACAGTTCCTTGGTGATGCCGGCCTGGCGGGTCTTGTTGTAGACCAGCTTCAGTTCGCTGATCACGTTGCCCGCGTTGTCCGTTGCAGCCTTCATGGCCACCATGCGCGCCGAATGCTCGGACGCCATGTTCTCGGCCACGGCCTGGTACACCAGCGATTCCACGTAGCGCACCAGCAGCTCGTCGATCACGCTTTGCGCGTCGGGTTCGTAGATGTAGTCCCACGAATGGTGTCCCGACTCGGTCTGCAGCGTTTCGGCCTTGAGCGGCAGCAACTGCTCCACCATCGGCTCTTGCTTGATGGTGTTGATGAACTTCGTGTAGCACAGGTACACGGCCGACAGCTTGCCTTCCGCATAGGCGTCGAGCAGCGTCTTGACCGGCCCGATGAGCTTGTCGAGATGCGGCGTGTCGCCCAGCTGCGTCACATGGGCCACCACGCGGGCGCCGATGCGGTTCAGGAAACCCAGGCCCTTGCTGCCGATGGCCACCGACTCCACCACGTTGCCGGCCGACTGCGCTTCGCGCAGCTTGGCCGTCACTGCACGCAGCAGGTTGGTGTTCAAGCCGCCGCACAGGCCCTTGTCGCTGGTCACGATGATGAAACCGACGCCCTTGGCCTCGGTCGTCTTCATGAACGCGTGGGTGTACTCCGGATTCGCCTTGCCGAGATTGGCCGCGATGTTGCGGATCTTTTCGCTGTAGGGGCGAGCGGCGCGCATGCGTTCCTGCGCCTTGCGCATCTTGGAAACCGAGACCATTTCCATGGCCTTGGTGATCTTCTTGGTGTTTTCCACCGATTTGATCTTGCCGCGGATTTCCTTACCAGCTGCCATGAGAGCTCCTTCTTGCGTCGATCAGGCGAACGACTTCTTGAACGAAGTGGCGGCGGCCAGCAGTTCGGCTTCGGCGTCCTGGCAGGTCTTCTTGAGTGCCTTCTTGGCGTCGCTGTCGTCGGCCTTGGCGGGCTTGACGTCCCACTTGGCGCCGTGCTTTTCCATCGTTTCCAGCAGCGAAGCGTGGCTCGACTTCAGGTACTGGTGGAAGCCGTGTTCGAACGAGAGCACCTTCTTGACGTCGATGTCGTCCATGAAGCCCTTGTTCACCGCGAACAGCGTGGCGCTCATCAGCGAGATGGGCAGCGGGCTGTACTGGGTCTGCTTCAGCAGTTCGGTCACGCGGGCACCGCGGTCGAGCTGCTTGCGGGTGGCTTCGTCCAGGTCGGATGCGAATTGGGCGAAGGCCGCGAGTTCGCGGTACTGCGCCAGGTCGGTACGGATACCGCCGGACTGGTTCTTCACCAGGTTGGTCTGAGCCGACGAACCCACGCGCGACACCGAGATACCGGCGTTGATGGCGGGGCGGATACCGGCGTTGAACAGGTTGGTTTCCAGGAAGATCTGACCGTCGGTGATCGAGATCACGTTGGTCGGAACGAAGGCGGACACGTCGCCGGCTTGCGTTTCGATGATCGGCAGTGCGGTCAGCGAACCGGTCTTGCCCTTGACTTCACCCTTGGTGAAGGCTTCGACGTAGTCGGCGTTCACGCGGGCTGCGCGTTCGAGCAGGCGGCTGTGGAGATAGAACACGTCGCCGGGGTAGGCTTCGCGGCCTGGCGGGCGGCGCAGCAGCAGCGAGACCTGGCGGTATGCCACGGCTTGCTTGGACAGGTCGTCATAGACGATCAGTGCGTCCTGGCCGCGGTCGCGGAAGTATTCGCCCATCGTGCAGCCCGAGTAGGCCGACACGTATTGCATGGCTGCCGATTCGGAAGCCGATGCCGCCACCACGATGGTGTAGTCCATCGCGCCGGCTTGTTCGAGAGCGCGCACCACGTTCTTGATCGACGAAGCCTTCTGACCGATCGCAACGTAGACGCAGGTCATGTTCTGACCCTTCTGGTTGATGATCGCGTCGATGGCCACCGCGGTCTTGCCGGTCTGGCGGTCGCCGATGATCAGCTCGCGCTGGCCGCGGCCGACGGGCACCATCGAGTCGACGGACTTCAGGCCGGTCTGCATCGGCTGGTCGACGGACTTCCGTGCGATCACGCCCGGAGCGACCTTCTCGATCACGTCGGTCATCTTGGCGTTGATGGGACCCTTGCCGTCGATCGGCTGGCCCAGTGCGTTCACCACGCGGCCGATGAGCTCGGGGCCGACCGGCACTTCCAGGATGCGGCCCGTGCACTTGACGGTGTCGCCTTCGGAGATGTGCTCGTATTCGCCCAGAATCACGGCGCCGACGGAGTCGCGCTCGAGGTTCAGTGCGAGGCCGAACGACGGCGTGCCGTCTGCGCTCGGCGGGAATTCGAGCATTTCGCCCTGCATCGCGTCCGACAGGCCGTGCACGCGCACGATGCCGTCAGTCACCGAAACCACGGTGCCTTCGTTGCGGATGTTGGCGCTGACCCCGAGGCCCTCGATGCGGCTCTTGATCAGTTCGGAAATTTCTGCGGGATTGAGTTGCATGACTCTTTCCTTCTTTCTTTGTAAGGCGCTGGAGACCGTCAGGCCGCCAGCGCAACTTTCATTTGTTCAAGGCGCGCTTTGACGGAGGTGTCGAGCACCTCGTCGCCGACCACCACACGAATGCCACCGATCAGTTCCGGCTCTTGCTGGACCGTGACCTGGAGCTTGCGACCGAAACGCTTTTCGAGCGCGGCCGACACGTTGGCGAGGGCCGCGGCATCGATCGGGAAGGCGCTGTAGACAACGGCGTCGGACGAACCGCTCTTCGCGTTGGCCAGTGCCCGGAACTGCTTCGCAATTTCCGGCAGCACCGAAAAACGTCCGTTCTCGAGGAGCGCACCCAGGAAGTTCTGGGCGGGAGCGGCGAGCGGTGCACCGAATGCACCGGCGACCACGCCGATCACCTGTTCGGCCGTGGCCTTGGGGTTCTCGGCGAACTGCTTGAGCTCCGGGCTGGCCGCGATGGCGGCAACCTTTTCGAGCCAGGCGCTGGTGCCGGCGAGGTCGGACGACGACGCCTTGAAGAGCGCCTCGGCGTAGGGGCGTGCAATGGTGGCGAGTTCTGCCATGGCTTCTATCAGAGTTCGGTCTGCAGACGGGCGAGCAAATCGGCGTGAACGCCTGCATTCACTTCCTTGCGCAGAATCTGCTCCGCGCCCTTGACGGCCAGCGCGGCGACCTGCTCGCGCAGGGCCTCACGGGCCTTCAGTGCCTGCTGGTCGGCTTCGACGCGTGCGGCTGCAACGATCTTGTTGCCTTCCTCGGTCGCGCGGGCCTTGGCCTCTTCAACGATGGCCTGGGCGCGACGTTCGGCGTCGGCAAGACGCTGTGCGGACTCGTTGCGTGCCTGGCCCAGTTCGGCTTCCACGCGCTTGTTGGCGGCGGTCAGCTCGGACTTGGCCTTGTCGGCGGCAGCGAGGCCTTCGGCGATCTTCGCAGCGCGGTCGTCCAACGCCTTCGCGATCGGCGGCCACACGTACTTCATCGTGAACCCGACCAGGATCAGGAACACGATCATCTGAACGATCAGGGTACCGGTAATGCTCACTTTTCACCCTCTCTATGGGATTGAATCGAAGCCATTCGCTAGGGGCTCTAGAGAACGACGACGCAGGTCCGACGAGAAAGACTTACTTCGGCAGGTTGGCGATTTGCGACAGGAACGGGTTGGCCGTTGCGAACCACAGGGCGATACCGGTACCGATAATGAAAGCGGCGTCGATCAGACCAGCCAGCAGGAACATCTTGGTTTGGAGTTCACCCATGAGTTCGGGCTGACGTGCGGCCGACTCGAGGTACTTGCTGCCCATGATGCCGATGCCGATACATGCGCCAACAGCGCCCAGACCGATGATCAGGCCGGCGGCCAGTGCAACAAAGCTAATAACTTCCATGATGACTCCTAGAGGACTTTGGTTGAAGAGAAAAACAAAAACAGAAACGAAAACTGATGATCAGTGGTGATCGTGGGCCTGGCCGATGTAGACCAGCGTCAGCATCATGAACACGAAGGCTTGCAACGTGATGATCAGGATGTGAAAGATGGCCCAGGCCGTGCCCGCGATGATGTGGCCGATGGCCAGGCCGATGCCGGTGGCCGACATGGACCAGGCACCGCCCATCAGGGCGATCAGCAGGAAGATCAGTTCACCGGCGTACATGTTGCCGAACAACCGCATGCCGTGCGAGACCGTCTTGGCGACGAACTCGATCATCTGCATGGCGAAGTTGAAGGGGTACAGCGCCCAGTGGTTGCCGAAGGGGGCGGTGAACAGCTCGTGCACCCAGCCGCCAGCGCCCTTGATCTTGATGTTGTAGTAGATGCAGATCAGCAGCACGGCCACCGACATGCCCATCGTCACCGAGAGGTCGGCCGTGGGCACGACGCGCAGGTAGGCGTGGTGCGGGTCTTCGCCGGCGAGGCCGAAGATCTTGGCCCAGATGGCCGGGAACAGATCGACCGGGAACAGGTCCATCGCGTTCAGCAGGAAGATCCAGACGAAGATCGTGAGTGCCAGCGGGGCCACGAACTTGCGGCTCGTGGCGTTGTGGACGATGCCCTTGGCCTGCTGGTCGACCATTTCGACCAGCAGCTCGACCGCCGCTTGAAAACGGCCGGGAACGCCCGAAGTGGCCTTGCGGGCGGCAAGCCACAGCAGCCAGCAGCCCAGGATGCCGAGCGAGATCGAGAAGAAGAGCGAGTCGAAATTGAAAACCGTAAAGTCAGCCACACCTCCAGGCTTGGAGCTTTGCAGGTGCGTCAAGTGGTGAACGATGTATTCACCCGCGGTCTGACTATGTTCCGCAGCGTTTTCAGCAGCCATTCCGTTACTCGTCTCTCTGTTTCCGGCGCCGGGGCGAGAACATCACCGCCAACCAGGCCGCCTTCATTGTCACCACCAGGCCGACCAGCATTGCTGGCCAGCTCAGCGCCGTAATCAGCCTTGGCGCAGCGATCAGCATCGCCACAGACAAGGCCATCTTGACCATTTCCCACAGGAAGAACCCGAACACCGCGGTGCCCGGATTCAGGGAAGAAAACCGACCGGTCAGCCCCCGTGCGAACACCGCCGATGGAATGACCACCGCGATCGCACCGTAAGCGGCGGACCAACCCAGATTTTGCCTCCCCGTCAGCCCCCAGATGGCCAGAGCCACCAGCAGACCGACAACCAACTGCCCCGCGACCACCCGCCAGGGGGAGATCGAAGGGTTCTTTGCACGCAGTTCACGCGCCTCCTCGGCGGTCAACGGCTTGAATTCTGCGTCGAGGTCTTCAGCGACCTCCGAGTCTTGTCGGGCGATTGTTTTCATTTTGAATGAAGCCCGGATGACGACCCAGAATTTCTACAAAGCCATTGATTATAAGTAAAAACCCAACCCATCCCGCCACCCCACGTGTCGCGCATGCAAATCGCTCCTGCATTCCCAGACGCGAGCCCGACCCGGCGCACGCAACCATAATTCCTGCATGCACCCTATCACCGACGCCCTGCCCGCCACGCTTTGTTACCTCGATGGCGAGTACACCGCGCTGCGCGACGCGAAGATCAGCGTCCTGGACCGCGGCTTCATTTTCGGCGACGGCATCTACGAATACGTCCCCGTCTACTTCGGCCAGCCTTTCTGTTTCGAGGAGCACATGGCCCGGCTCGACCGCTCGCTCGCCGAGCTGCAGATCGAGAACCCGCTCTCGCTCGCGCAGTGGCGCGAGATCGTGATGCGCCTGGTCGCCCCCGGCGGCGAAGCGCCACAGTCCGTTTACTTTCAGCTGACACGCGGCGTGGCGCCGCGCGACCACGCCATGGTGCGCGGCATTCGCCCCACCGTGTTCGTGATGGTGAACCCGCTGCCGCCCATCTCCGAGGCCATTCGCGCCAAGGGCGTGGCCTGCGTGACGGCGGAAGACTTCCGCTGGCAGAAGGCCCACATCAAGAGCACCAGCCTGCTGGGTGCCGTGCTCGCGCGGCAGATCAGCGTGGAAGCCGGCGCGGCCGAGACCATCATGTTCCGCGGCGAATGGCTCAGCGAAGCCTCGTCGAGCAATGTGTGGATCGTGAAGGACGGCGTGCTCGCTGGCCCGCCCAGGGACAACCTCGTGCTGACCGGCATCCGCTACGGCCTGCTGGAGCGCCTGTGCGAGGAGCATGGCATTCCTTTCACGCTGCGCCGCATCTCGCGCGACGAGGTGTTCGCCGCCGACGAGCTGCTGATCTCCTCGGCCAGCAAGGAGCTGCTGCCCGTGGTCACGCTCGACGGCAAGGCTATTGGCAACGGCCGCCCCGGCCCCATCTACAAGAGCTTGTACGCGGCCTACCAGGAGGCCAAGCTACGCAACGCACAGAAGCACGGAGTCCCGGCATGACCGACAACACGACCACCACCGAAACCACCTCGATCCCCGACCCGCGCAAGGAGTCGCTGATCGAGTACCCCTCGCAGTTCCCGATCAAGGTGATGGGCGCCAAGGTCGACGGCTTCGTGCACGCCGTCACGCAGATCGCCGAGCGCTTCGACCCCACCTTCGACGCCACCACCGTCGAGCTGCGCGACAGCAAGGCCGGCAACTACCTCGGCGTGACCATCACCGTGACGGCCACCAGCCGCGAACAGCTCGACGACCTGTACCGCGCGCTGTCGTCGCACCCGCAGGTCAAGGTCGTGCTTTGACCCGCCTGCGGCACGTCGCGGCGGCGCTCTGCGCGGGTGGCCTGCTGGCCGCCTGCTCGACGCCGCCGAACCCGTACTACGACGCCAGCCGCAGACACCACCGGCCCGACGGCTTCCAGGACAACTACGTCGAGTTCAAGCCGAAGAATTTCTTCACCGACGTGCTGCTGGGCTGGCAGATTCCATCGTGGTTCAAGGGCCTGCCGCCCGCGCCCGAAGCGCCACCGCCGGTGGTCGCGCCAGACCTCGCCTTCATTGCGTCGAACACCGGCGCACAGGCCCGGCCCGCCGCCACCTTCATCGGCCACGCCACCGTGCTGGTGCAGGTGCCGACCGCGAACGGCAGCCTCAACGTGCTGACCGATCCGGTGTTCGGCGAGCGCGCCTCGCCCGTCTCTTTCGTGGGACCGAAGCGCTTCCAGCCGCCCGGCGTGGCC
Source organism: Variovorax sp. PMC12 (assembly GCF_003019815.1). Lineage (NCBI taxonomy): Bacteria > Pseudomonadati > Pseudomonadota > Betaproteobacteria > Burkholderiales > Comamonadaceae > Variovorax > Variovorax sp. PMC12. Next base: position 4,631,619 of record NZ_CP027773.1, on the reverse strand, counting down.
CTGAAGGACCTGCCGCGCATCGACCTCGTGCTGATCAGCCACAACCACTACGACCACCTCGACGAGGACAGCGTGAAGGCGCTGAATGCGCAGGCCGGCGGCCCGCCGCTGTTCGTCGTGCCGCTGGGCATCAAGCCGTGGCTCGCGGAGCGCGGCGTCACGAACGCGGTCGAACTCGACTGGTGGGACAGCGTCACGCTGCCGGCCACGCCTTCCGCGCAGGCACTCGTCCAGCGCAACGGCGCGGGCATCGCCGCTGGCGCTGACAGCGACGCGGTGCAGGTTTTCCTGACGCCCGCGCAGCACTGGAGCGCCCGCGGCCTCGGCGACCGCATGAAGACGCTCTGGGGCGGCTTCGCGCTGCTTTCGCCGAAGCTGCACGTGTTCTATTCCGGCGACACCGGCTACTCGAAGGATTTCGCCGACATCCAGGCCCGTCTCGCGCCGCGCCAGGCCGACGCGCAGGGCGGCGGCTTCGACCTCGCGCTGCTGCCCGTCGGCGCCTACGAGCCCCGCTGGTTCATGAAGGACCAGCACGTCAACCCCGACGAAAGCGTGCGCATCCACCGCGAACTGCACGCCAGGCGCAGCCTGGGCGTGCACTGGGGCACCTTCTCGCTCACCGACGAAGCGCTCGACCAGCCGCCCAAGGACCTCGCCGCAGCCCGCAAGGCCCAGGGCGTGGCCGACGACGCCTTCTTCACGCTCGCCATCGGCGAGACCCGCAAGCTGCCCGCGCGGCAGGCCACGCCATGACAGACACCGCCGCCACCGTTCCCGCCATCGAGCTGCATCCGATGGGCCGCGTCGACTACGCGACCACTTTCGCGGCCATGAAGCAGTTCACGCTCGAGCGCACGCCCGAGACGCCCGACGCGTTGTGGATCTGCGAGCACGCGCCGGTGTTCACCCAGGGCATTGCCGGCAGGCAGGACCACCTCCTGAACCCCGGCGCCATTCCCGTCGTGCAGACCGACCGCGGCGGCCAGGTCACCTTCCACGGCCCCGGCCAGGTGGTGGCCTATCCGCTGATCGACCTGCGGCGCGCCGGCTATTTCGTGAAGGAATACGTCTACCGCATCGAGGAATCGGTGCTGCGCACCCTCGCCCACTTCGGCGTGACCGGCCACCGCGTGCCGGGCGCGCCGGGCATCTACGTGCGCCTGGACGACCCGTTTTCGCACGCGATGCTGAAAGCAGCGCCTTTGCCTGGTTCAGCCCTGGCCGGCCCGCCGCCCGCCGCCGACCCGTTCCGGGGCCTCGGCAAGATCGCCGCGCTGGGCATCAAGGTGAGCCGCCACGCCACCTACCACGGCGTGGCGCTCAACGTCGAAATGGACCTCGAACCCTTCTCCCGCATCAACCCTTGCGGCTACGCGGGGCTGCAAACGGTCGACCTTTCTACAATCGGCATTCAAACCACATGGGAAGAAGCCGCCACGGTGCTGAGCCAGAAGCTCCGCGCCTTCCTGGCGCCTTGACATACCAATGAGCACCACAGAAGTCGTCCGCGACGCGCAAAGCGCCGAAAACTACAACCCCCTGGCCAAGCAGAAAGCGGCGGCCAAGCTCTCGCGCATCCCCGTCAAGGTGGTGCAGGGCGGCGAGGTGCTCAAGAAGCCCGACTGGATCCGCGTCAAGGCCGGCAGCCCGACCACGCGCTTCTACGAGATCAAGCAGATCCTGCGCGAAAGCAACCTGCACACAGTGTGCGAAGAAGCCTCGTGCCCGAACATCGGCGAATGCTTCGGCAACGGCACGGCCACCTTCATGATCATGGGCGACAAGTGCACGCGCCGCTGCCCGTTCTGCGACGTGGGCCACGGCCGCCCCGACCCGCTCGACAAGGACGAGCCGCTCAACCTCGCCAAGACCATCGCCAAGCTGCGCCTGAAGTACGTGGTGATCACCAGCGTCGACCGCGACGACCTGCGCGACGGCGGCAGCCAGCACTTCGTCGACTGCATCAGGAACATCCGCGAGCTCTCGCCGATGACGCAGATCGAGATCCTGGTGCCCGACTTCCGCGGCCGCGACGACCGCGCGCTGGAAATCCTCAAGGCCGCGCCGCCGGACGTGATGAACCACAACCTGGAAACCGCGCCGCGCCTCTACAAGGAAGCGCGTCCCGGCAGCGACTACCAGTTCAGCCTGAACCTGCTGAAGAAGTTCAAGGCGCTGCACCCCGGCGTGCCGACCAAGAGCGGCATCATGGTCGGCCTGGGCGAGACCGACGAGGAAATCCTGCAGGTCATGCGCGACATGCGCGCGCACGACATCGACATGCTGACCATCGGCCAGTACCTGTCGCCGTCGGGCTCGCACCTGCCGGTGCGCCGCTACGTGCACCCCGACACCTTCAAGATGTTCGAGGAAGAGGCCTACAAGATGGGCTTCAGCCACGCCGCCGTGGGCGCGATGGTGCGGTCGAGCTACCACGCCGACCAGCAGGCGCATGCGGCCCAGCAGGCCGTGACTCACCAGGCGTGAGCCGGCAGCCCGCGCGGCCCTCAGCCGCGCGTGGCGTTCTCTTTCATCTTCGCCAGCGCGATGGCAATCGCCGCGCCGCCCAGCGTCTTGATCAGACCCGAGTGCTGCGCATAGAACTGGCTCACCTCGTCGATGATGCCCGCGTGCTGCTGCTCGGCATGCGCGGCGATTTCGGTCACCTGCGCGGGTGACAGCTGCGATGCCTGGTCGGGCGTGACCTGCGTCTGGCCCGGCTGCAGCATGCGGCCGAGCACGCCGCCCGCCAGCGCCGAGGCGGCCGCCGGCCCGAGCGTGGCCAGGATCTGGTTGAGCACGCCGGCCTGCTGCTGCGGCGACGACTGGCCGAACAGCTGCCCGACCATGTCGCCGAAGGGCGGCGTCTGGTCGGAGCGCATGGCCGCCGCGAGCCCCGCGCCGACCTCGCCGGTGGAAGCGTGCTGCGTGACCTGGTCGATGTGGGCCTCGGGGCTGCTGTTGCCGCCGATGGCCTGCTGGAGGATGTCGAGTAGACCCATGTGGAACTCCTTGTCAGCGGGTCACGAGATGCCAGACCCCGAGCAGCAGGGCCGCGCCGATCACCGAGGCGATGAAGCCGGCGCCCGCGCCCGCAGCGTACAGCCCCAGGGCCTGTCCTGCATAGGTCGCCACCAGCGAACCGGCGATGCCCAGGATGACCGTGAGGATGAACCCCATCGAGTTGTTGCCCGGCAGGACGGCGCGGGCGATCAGCCCCGCGATGAAACCGATCAGGATCGTCCAGATGATGTGCACGAGAAGCTCCCTGTTTGCTGATGGTGACGAGGGCATCGTGGACCGCCCATCCTGAGCGCTGGCTGACGGCTGCGCCCTGCAGGCTCGAGGTCGCCAAGGCGCTGGCCGAAAGCGTGAACATTTCGCTATCCTGCCCTTTGGTTGGTCAAGAAGAAGGAATGACTTTGCAAACGCACCCTGCCGTTCAAGCCGCGATGGAACGCAACTTCGGCGCCATCGCCGACCTGGTCCGTCTCCATGCGCAACACACGCCCGGGAACGCCGCGCTGGCCGACGCCCACCACACGCTGGACTACCGCGCGCTGGATGCGCTGATGGACCGCATCGCGGCCAGCCTGCAGCGCGACGGCCTCGAGCCCGGCGACGCCATCGCGATATGCGCGTCTTCGTCGGTCAACTATGCGGCGGTGTTCCTGGGCGCGCTGCGCGCGGGCGTGGCGGTGGCACCGCTGGCGCCCGGCTCCACGCCGGCCAGCCTGGCCCGCATGATCGAGGACGCCGAGGCGCGCATCCTGTTCAGCGACGCATCGGCGGCCGAGGTGATCGGCCCCGCCAGGGAAGGCGGCATCGCCCGCGTCGCGCTCGACGGTTCCGCCGTGGGCCGCGGCCTCGAAGGCTGGCTCGCGCCGGCGGGCACGCAGCCCGCGCCCGTGGAGGCGCAGCCCGCGTGGGCGTTCAACATCATCTATTCGTCGGGCACCACCGGCGAGCCCAAGGGCATCGTGCAGGGCCACGGCATGCGCTGGGCCCATGTGCAGCGCGGCGCCAAGTACGAGTACAGCCCCGACACCGTCACGCTGCTGTCGACGCCGCTCTACTCCAACACCACGCTGGTGGTGTTCTTCCCCACCATCGCCTTCGGCGGCTGCGTGGTGCTGATGCCCAAGTTCGACGCGCTCGGCTACCTGCAGCTGGCCTCGCAGCGCCGCGTGACGCACACCATGCTCGTGCCGGTGCAGTACCAACGGCTGATGGCGCACCCGCGCTTCGACGAGCACGACCTGTCCGCCTTCCGCCACAAGTTCAGCACCAGTGCGCCCTTCAGCGCCGCGCTCAAGGCCGACGTGCTCAAGCGCTGGCCCGGCGGGCTGGTCGAGTTCTACGGCATGACCGAAGGCGGCGGCACCTGCATCCTGGAAGCGCACCTGAATCCGACCAAGCTGCACACCGTGGGCCGCCCCGCCGAGGGCAGCGACATCCGCCTGATCGACGAGCAGGGCAACGAACTGCCGCGCGGCAACACCGAGGTGGCCGGCGAGGTGGTGGGCCACTCGGCCGGCATGATGACCGGCTACCACCGCCAGCCCGAGAAGACACGCGAGGCCGAGTGGTTCGACGCCACCGGCAAGCGCTTCATCCGCACCGGCGACGTGGGCCGCTTCGACGCCGAGGGCTTCCTCACGCTGTTCGACCGCAAGAAGGACATGATCATCAGCGGCGGCTTCAACATCTATCCGAGCGACCTCGAGGCGGTGCTGCGCGGCCATGCGGCGGTGGCCGACGCGGCCGTGGTCGGCGTGCCGTCGCAGCAGTGGGGCGAGACCCCGGTGGCCTTCGTGGTGCGCCGCGAGGGCGACGCCACCACCGAGGCCGCGCTGCTGCAATGGACCAACGACCAGCTCGGCAAGACCCAGCGGCTGGCGCGGCTGAGCTTCATCGACGAACTGCCGCGCAGCGCGATCGGCAAGGTACTGAAGCGCGAATTGCGTGAACGCGATCACGGCTGACGCGTCGCCGCCCTGAAAACAGGGCACGATTGCGGCAGATGAAATCTCTACGCGGTCAGTTGCTCTTTTTCTGGGTGCTGTTGTTCGGCATGTGCGCCACGCTGGCGGTGGTCATGCTCACGCTGTACCGCAGCAGCGCGGGCGCGCAGGTGGCGGCGGGGCGCACCGCCACCGAACAGTCGTGCCGGTCCATCGCGGCGCGCTATGCCCGCTCGGCCACCGCCCCCCCGACCGCCCAGCCGCAGGTCGACCTGCTGCAGGTGCTGCTGCAGCTGGTGCTGATAGAAGCGCCGCATGTCGAGGGCGGCGTATGGCAGGCCGGCGGCGGCCACCTGGCCTACGCCTACCCCACCTACGAAGGCAGCGGCGTCAAGCGTGACGTGCCCGCCGCCGAGCAGCCGCTGATCGCCGAGCTGGCGCAGCTCGCGGCGCGCACGCAGCAGCCGCAGACCGACGTGGTGCGCGGCAGCCGCGAGGCGCTGATCGTCTCGGCCTGCCCGCTGGCAACCCCGCGCAATGACCTGGCGGCCTGGACCATGACCCGCACCAGCGGCGGCGCGCTGGCCGCGCAGGACAGCCTGCGCACCGGCCTGGGCGTGTTGCTGGTGCTGGTGCTGGCCTCGGGCCTGTGGCTGGGCTTCATCCTGCTGCGCGGGCTGCGCCATGTGCAGCGCCTGGAAAGCCGGCTGGCCCAGGCCGACGCCGACGGCGGCGCCGTGCCCGAACTCCCCCGCACCGGCGTGCGCGAACTCGACCGCATCGTCGACGGCTTCAACCACTACCGGCTGCGCTTCGAGGAGGCCCGCACGCATCTGCGCGCGGCCGCCCAGCAGCGCAGCCGCGACCAGCGCCTGGCCGCGCTGGGCCGCATGACGGGCGGCATCGCCCACGAGATCCGCAACCCCATCGCCACCATGCGGCTGAAGGCCGAGAACGCCCTGGCCGCCACGCCCGAGCGGCAGGGCGCCGCGCTGCAGGCCATCGTCGGCCAGATCGACCGGCTCGACGGCCTGGTGCAGAGCCTGCTGGCGCTGGTGCAGCCGGTGGCGCTGGCGCCGGTGGAAGTGGTGCTGCACCGCTGGCTCGACGAGCGCGTGGCCGCCGTGGCGCCCAAGGCCGATGCCGCCGGCGTGCAGGTCACGCTGCATCACGACCAGCCCACCAGCGCCACCTTCGACCCGGTGCACCTGGCGCGCGCGGTCGACAACCTGCTCGACAACGCGGTGCGCCATGCGCCGCGCGGCGGCCACGTGGTGCTTTCGGCCCTGCAGCCCGACGCGCGCACGCTGGCCATCCGCGTGGACGACGACGGCCCCGGCGTGCCCGAATCGCTGCAGGCCAGCCTGTTCGAGCCCTTTGCCACCGGGCGCGCCGACGGCACCGGGCTGGGCCTGGCGCTGGCGCGCGAGGTGGCGCTGGCGCACGGCGGCGATCTGCGCCACGTGCCGCTGACGCCGGGCGCCCGATTCGAACTGGAGCTTCCATGGCGCATCTCCTGATCGTCGACGACGACGACGCCTTCCGCGACACGCTGGCCGAGACGCTGCAGGGCCTGGGCCATGAAACGGTCCCGGTCGCCAGCGGCGCCGAGGCCATCGAGACGGCGTCGCGCGAACGCTTCGACGCCGTGTTCCTCGACCACCGCATGCCCGGCATGGACGGCCTGCAGACGCTCGCCGCCCTGCAGGCGCGCCTGGCGCGGCTGCCGCCGGTGATCGTGCTCACGGCCTTTTCGAGCGCGGGCAACACCATCGAGGCGATGCGCCTGGGCGCTTTCGACCACCTGGCCAAGCCCATCAGCCGCGAGGCGGTGCGCGAGGTGCTGGAACGCGCGCTGCAGCAGCAAACGGCGGCCCTGCCGTCCGCCGCGGCGGCAGCGGACGACGACAGCGATCTGATCGGCCCGAGCCAGGCCATGCGCGAGGTGCACAAGCGCATCGGCCTGGCGGCCGCCAATTCGATGCCGGTGCTGGTGCTCGGCGAAACGGGCACCGGCAAGGAAATGGTGGCGCGCGCCCTGCACCGCCATTCGGCCCGCGCCGGGCAGCCTTTCGTGGCCGTCAACTGCTCGGCCATTCCGAAGGAGCTGCTCGAAAGCGAGCTCTTCGGCCATGTGCGCGGCGCCTTCACGGGCGCCACCGGCGAGCGGCCCGGGTGCTTTCGCGCGGCCGACGGCGGCGTGCTGCTGCTCGACGAGATCGGCGACATGGCGCTGGACGTGCAGGCCAAGATACTGCGCGCCCTGCAGGAGGGCGAGGTCACGCCGCTGGGCAGCCACAGGACGGTGAAGGTCGACGTGCGCGTGGTCGCGGCCACCCACCGCGACCTGGCCGCCGCCGTGCGCGAAGGCCGGTTCCGGGAAGACCTGCTGTACCGGCTTGACGTGCTGTCGATCCGCATGCCGCCGCTGCGCGAACGGCTGGCGGACATCATTCCGCTGGCGGAGCACTTCCTGCGCCGCGCCGCCGCGCAAGGGGCGCCCGATGCCGTGTCCAAGGCGCTGTCGGCCGAGGCGGCGCAGCGGCTGCTGAGCCACCCGTGGCCGGGCAACGTGCGGGAGCTGCGCAACGTGATGGAGCGCTGCCATGCGCTGGTGCGGCACCGCGTGATCGGCGGCGCGGACCTGGACCTCGCGCTCGGAGCCCCGGCTCCCGGCGAAGCACCCGCCACGCTGCCCGCCGACTGGCTCGAGGGCGAACTCCCCGCCGCCGTCGAGCGGCTGGAGCGCCTGCTGATCGCGCACGCGCTGGCGCAGACGCAGGGCAATCGCGCCGAAACGGCACGCCGGCTGGGCATCCACCGGCAGCTGCTGTACCGAAAACTGGCGCAGTACGGCCTCGAGTGAGCCACGGGTGTCCGCAAACCGGACACCCGGTGTCTCCGGATCATGCGGCGCCAAGCAGCGTGATGCTCGCAAGTTGTTGATTTGAAAGGATTCATGGGCTGGCACGTTGTGTGAGATGTCTTTGGGCATCCACCCTTCAAGGAGCCATCCATGACACATCGCATCACCTTCCTCGCTGCCGCCTGCCTGCTGGCGAGCAGCGCCGCCTTCGCCCAGGTGCCGCCGCCACCCGGCGGCCCGGTGCCCCCGCCGCCGCTCGGCGCCACCGCCCCCATGCCGCCCGCCGCGCCGGAAGCGGGCACCGTCGCCAGCGGCCGCGTGCAGCAGTGGCTCATCAACCCCAACGGCGAAGCCGACGGCCTGCTGCTGAGCGACGGCACGCAGGTCGCATTTCCGCCGCACCTCTCGGCGGCCGTGATGCAGATGCTCAAGCCCGGCGACACGGTGCAGGTCAGCGGCTGGCGCGCGCCCAACGTGCCGGTGGTGCGCATGCAGGCCCTCGTCGCCAACGGCCGCAGCCTGACAGACCAGCCTCCGGCGCCCGGCATGGCCCCGCCGCCGCCGCGCGATCCGGGCGCGCTCGTCGCGCTGTCGGCCGGCGGTCGCATCGAACGCCTGCTCTACACCGACCGCGGCGACGTGCGCGGCGTGGTGCTCGCCGACAAGACCACGGTGCGCTTTCCCCCGCACATCGGCGCCATGTACGGCGCGCAGCTGCAACCCGGCGCACAGCTCCATGCACGCGGCTGGGGTACGCGCAGCGCGCAGGGCACGGCGCTGGAAGCCACCAGCCTCGGCCCGACCGCGGACACGGTGCGCGAAGTTTTCGGCGGGCCGGGCCTGGAACCCGCACCGCGCGGCCCCGGCGGTCCCCGCGGTCCGAGGGGCGCGGGCCCCACGCCGCCCGCGCCGCTGATGGCTCCGCCGGCCCCGGTACCGGCCTCCTGATCTTGCTGTCCGGCCCGCCATGACCACCACCGCCGCACCCTCGCGCCGCAGCCTGCGCGCACTCGACGCACTGGCCTTCTTCGCACCCGACATCCAGGGCGGCGTCGGCCCGTTCCTGATCGTCTTCATGGCCGGCACGCTGGCCTGGGACCCGCAGCGGATCGGCACCGTGATGTTCGTCTCGGCGCTGGTCGGGCTGCTGGTTCAGGCGCCGGCCGGGGCGCTGATCGACAGCGCGCGCCACAAGCCGCGCTGGATCGCCGGCGCCATTTCGCTCATCGCGGCGTGCCTGGTGGTCATGGCGCACTGGCCGGGCTACGGCGTGATCCTGGCGGGCCAGTCGCTCATCGGCGCGGCGGGCACGCTGGTGGCGCCCGCCATCGCGGCCGTCAGCCTGGGCATGGTGGGCCGCGCCGGGCTGGACGCGCGGGTCGGCCGCAACGCCGCGATCACGGCGGCGGGCACGGTGCTGTGGGCGCTGGGCACCGGCTGGGTGGGCCACGCGTTCGGCCCGCGTGCCATGTTCTTCTACGCGGTGGCGATGGCGCTGCCGACCATCGCGGCGGCCATGCTGATCCGCAAGCGCGACGTCGATCCGAAGCTGGCGCGCGGCGCCGATGCCGATCACGACGAGGCCGGCGCGCCGCACTCCACCGCGCGCTGGTACGACCGCCGCTTCATCGTGCTGCTGACCTGCGCCTTCCTGTTCCACCTGGCCAACGCCGCCATGCTCACGCTGGTGGCGCAGAAGGTCGGCACGCAGGCCGGCACCTCGGCCACGCTGTGGCTTTCGGGCGGGGTCATCGTCACGCAGCTGGTCACCATTCCGATCGCCCTGGCGGTCGGGCGCTGGGCGCCGCGGCTGCCGCGCAAGCCGATCTTCCTGGCCGGCTTCGCGGTGCTGCCGGTGCGCGGGCTGCTGTACCTGCTGGCCGACAGCCCGGCCGCGCTGCTGTCGCTGCAGGTGCTGGACGGCATCGGCGCGGGCATCTTCGGCGTGATGCTGACCCTGATGATCGGCGACCTCACGCGCGGCAGCGGCCACTTCAACTTCGCGCTGGGCATCGGCGCGGCCTGCGTGGGGCTGGGCGCGGCGCTCAGCAACTTGGTGGCGGGCACGGTCGCGCACCTGGCCGGCTACGGCACGGCCTTCGTGATGCTGGCGGGCATCGCGGCTGCTGCGCTGACGCTGTTCGCGCTCGCGATGCCGGAAACTCGCGAGCGGCGCCGTTCGATGGCGAACGCGCCGGCCGCCTCCGCACTGACCATCACCGCTCCATGACCAAAGACACCGTGTCCGCCCTCGCACCCTCCTCGCCCGCCGCTTCCGGCGCCGACGCGCCCGCAACCCACGAAGGCGGCGGCAACGGCCTGCTCTGGGTGCTGGTGGCGGTGGCGGTGCTGTTCGCCTTCTTGCGCCCGCGCGCGCCGATGGACTGGCTCAAGCTGGTCGACTGGCAGACCGTGGGCGCGCTGGCCGGGCTGCTCGCCATCACGCAGGGCGTGGAGAAGAGCGGCATGCTCCAGTCGGCCGCCCAGCGGCTGCTGGCGCGCACCACCGACCTGCGCCAGCTGGCGCTGCTGCTGACCGCCACGGCGGCCCTGCTGTCGGCGCTGGTCACCAACGACGTGAGCCTGTTCCTGCTGGTGCCGCTCACCCGCGTGCTGGCCACGCAGGCGCACCTGCCGCTGGCGCGGCTGGTGGTGCTGCAGGCGCTGGCGGTGAACGCGGGCTCCGCGCTCACGCCCATCGGCAATCCGCAGAACCTGTACCTGTGGCACCGCACCGGCGAGAGCTTCGGCGGCTTCATGCTGATGATGGCGCCCACCGTGCTGGTCATGCTGTTCTGGCTGTTCGTGGCCGTTTGGCTGCTGGTGCCGCGCACGGCCATCGCGCTCAAGCCGGCGGCCGAGGCCGCGCCGGTGCAGCCGAGGCTGCTGGCGCTGTCGGGCGTGCTGTTCGTGGGCTTCGTCGTTGCGCTCGACCGGCACTGGCTGCTCGCGGGCCTGGCGGTGGTGTTCGTCGCCTACCTGCTGTTCCAGCGCCGCGTGCTGCTGGGTGTCGACTGGGCGCTGCTCGCCATCATCGCGCTGATGTTCGTCGACCTGCGACAGCTCGCCGAACTGCCGGCGGTGGCGTCGCTGGTGGGCCAGTGGCCGATTGCCGAGGGCTGGCGCGCGTACCTCGCGGCCATCGCCACCTCGCAGTTCATCAGCAACGTGCCGGCCACCATCCTGCTGGACCGCTACGTGCACGACCTGCCCGCGCTGGCGGCGGGCGTGAGCGTGGGCGGCTTCGGCTGCGTGCTGGGCTCGCTGGCCAACCTCATCGCCCTGCGGCTGGCCAAGGTGCCGCACGGGCTGCGAGAGTTCCATCGCATCAGCATTCCCTTCCTGGTCGTGTGCGCGGCATCGGCGCTGCTGCTGCGGCTCGGTTGATCGCGTTTTCCGTTCCACAACCACACTCAAAAAGGACATTCCATGCCACATCCCCACGACACCCTCGACGTCTGGTCGGTCGAAGGCCGGTTCCAGCATCTGATCTACAGCCCCAAGGGCGGCATCGAAGGCGTGCTGATCGACACCGACGGCGTGCCCACGCAGTTCGTGTTCGAGCGCCACGACGAAGACGCCGCGGCCGCGTTCGCCGGCCTGAAGTCCGGCCAGGCACTGGTGATCGAAGGCATCGAGGAAGGCCCCTCGCCCAAGGGCGAGGCGCAACACACGGTCTACCGCTTCGAACGGCTGGCCTCGGTCGACGGCAAGGCCCCGCGCCAGTCGGAGGCCGCCGCAAGCATCGACGGCCAGGTGGTGCGCTTCAACTACGCGCGCCACGGCGAGGCCAACGGCGTGGTGCTGGACACCGGCGACTTCGTCCACACCAAGCCCGACGGCATGGCGCGCCTGGGCCTGAAAGTGGGCGACAAGGTGCGGGCCGAGGGCCGCACGCAGCCGCTGGCGACCGGCAACGGGCGCGTGGTCGAGGCCGTGCGGGTCAACGGACAGGCCGTGCGGGACGACGCCGACGAGGGCTGATCGATCCCGCTTGTGGCACGGCCGGGGCTGCGCGGACAATCCGCTGCAGCCCATGCATGCCCCCGCTTCCTCCCAGCCGCCCCACCAGCCCCGCCATGAACTCGCCCTGCGCGACTATGGCCACTCGCACGGCAGCCACGCGCACGACCACTTCCAGGTACTGATCGGCCTGGACGGCGTGCTCGAGATCGAAGTGGAGGGCCGGGGCCGCGGCATCGGCGCAGGCCAAGCGCAGGTGATCGCCCCGGGCGAGCGGCACGACTTCAGCGCGCGCAAGCACGGCAGCCTGTGCCTGGTGCTCGACACCACGCAGCCGGCATGGGCGCGCTGCACCGAGCGCGCACCGACCGGCGCGCCGCAACTGCACACGCTGGCGCGCTACCTGGCGCAATGCATCAGGCAGCCGCAGGCGTCGGCGCTGGCCCTGCTGCACGGCCCCGCGCTGCTGCTGGAGGCCTGGAGCCCCGGGCCGGCGTCTTCGGATTCGCGCCGTCGCCGCATCGACTGGCCCCTGCTCGCCGACTGGGCCCGGGCCCGCTGGCACGAGCCGCTGGGCGTGGCCGACCTGGCCGATGTCGCCTGCCTGAGCGCGAGCCAGTTCGCGCAGCGCTGCCGCGAAGAACAGGGCATGAGCCCGATGCACTGGCTGCGCTCGCTGCGGCTGGCGCATGCGCGCGAACTGCGGCTCGGCGGCATGGGCGTGGCCGAGACGGCGCGCCGCACGGGCTACCGCTCGCCGTCGGCGCTGACCGCCGCGCTGCGCCGCTGATTTCACCGCTGATTTCACCGCCGATCCCGCCGCAAACCGTCGTTGCGCGACGACAGTCCGTCATTGCGCGACGCTCGCATCGCGTAGCCTCGCCGGCCATGCCGTCCACATTCTTTGCCCTGCTCGCCATTGCGCTCTGGGCGACGCTCGCCTCGCTGGGCACCTCGCTGTCGCACCTGCCCCCGTTCCTCACGACCGGTATCGCGCTGATCGTCGGCAGCGTGCCGAGCTGGCCGCTGGTGCTGCGCGACCGCAGCGCATGGAAGGTGCCGCCGCGCACGCTGGCGCTGGGCATCTACGGCCTGTTCGGCTATCACTTCCTGCTGTTCATGGCGCTGCGGATCGCGCCGCCGGTGGAAGCCAACCTCGTCAACTACCTGTGGCCGCTGCTCATGGTGGTGCTCGCGCCGGTGCTGCTGACCGGCATGTCGCTGCGGCCGGTGCACGTGGTGGCGGCGCTGCTGGGGTTCGCGGGCGCGGCGGCGGCGATCCTCGGGGCGCGGGGGGCCGTGGCCTCCGGGCCGGCAACCACGTACTGGGGCTTCCTGCCCGCGCTGGCCTCGGCCGTGATCTGGGCCAGCTACTCGCTGTGGACGAAGCGCGTGCCAGCCTTCCCCACTTCCGCCATCGGCCTGTTCGGGCTGGTCTCGGGCCTGCTGGCGCTGGCCTGCCATGCCCTGCTGGAAACACCGGCCGTGTTGTCGGGCCGCGACTGGCTGCTGCTGGTGCTGTGCGGCCTCGGCCCGCTGGGCGCGGCCTTCTTCCTGTGGGACATGGCGCTCAAGCGCGGCGACGCGCGGCAGATCGGCATCCTGAGCTACATCACGCCGCTGGCCTCGACCGCGCTGCTGCTCGCCGTGACCGGCCGGCCGCTGACCTGGAGCATCGCGCTCGCGGCGATCCTGATCATCTCGGCCGCGCTGATGGGCACCCGCGCGCGCTGAATGCGCCTGCGTCCGACGGCGCGCCGCGCGTTTTCTGGCAGAGTGGCGGCTCAGGAACAAAGGAGCCACGCATGAACGAAAAGAACGGTGATTTCGAGATCACGCCCAAGCTCGTGTTCGACATGAACCTTGCGCTGTACCTCGACCTGGTCGCCGCACTGGAAACCGCGGGCGCCGTCACCTACCGCCAGATGGCGGCCCGCGTTCTGAACATCAGCATGGATGCCCGCGACGACGGCGAAGCCGGCCTGTCGACGGTGCTCGAAGGCATCGCCAAGGGCTTCGCAGGCCGGGGCGACGGCCTGTCGATCGAGCTGCTGAAGGCCGCGCGCGGCCTGCGGGACGACGAGGCGATGGGCGACATTCCCATGCGCCCCGAAAACGACTGAAGCGTCCCCCGCCCGTCGATCAGTCAGTCGATCAGGCTTCGGCGACCTGCAGCACCAGCTTGCCGAAGTTCTCGCCCGCAAAGAGCTTGTTGAGCGACTCGGGGAAGGTGTCCAGTCCCTTGACGACGTCTTCCTTGCTTTTCATGCGGCCGTCCTTCAGGTAGCCGGCCATCTCGGCGATGGCGATGTGATACCGGTCGGCGTAGTCGAACACCACGATGCCCTCCATGCGCGCGCGGTTCACCAGCAGGCTCAGGTAGTTCTTCGGCCCGGCCGAGGGCATGCTGTTGGCGTTGTTGTACTGGCTGATGGCGCCGCAGATGATGATGCGGGCCTTGCGCGCGAGCCGCGCCAGCACCATGTCGAGGATCTCGCCGCCGACGTTGTCGAAGTAGACGTCCACGCCCTTCGGGCAATGCGCCTTGAGGCCTTCGCGCACAGCGCCCGCGCCGGCCTTGTAGTCGATGCAGGCGTCGAAGCCCAGCTCCTTGACCACCCAGTCGCACTTGGCGGCGCCGCCGGCGATGCCGACCACGCGGCAGCCCTTGATCTTGGCCAGCTGGCCCACGGTCTGGCCCACGGCGCCCGCCGCGCCGGAGACCACCACCGTCTCGCCCGGCTTCGGCTGGCCCACGTCCATCAGCCCGAAGTAGCCGGTCATGCCGGGCATGCCCAGCACGTTGAGCCACTGGGTGATGCTGCCGACGCTCAGGTCGATCTTCACCAGGCCGTTGCGCTTGAGGTCGTCCTGCGCGATGAGGATGTATTCCTGCACGCCGAGCGTGCCGTACACCGTGTCGCCGACGGCGAACTTCGGGTTCTTCGAGGCCACCACGCGGCCGACGCCGCCGGCGCGCATCACCTCGTCGATGGCCACGGGCGGTATGTAGCTCTTGGCGTCGTTGAGCCAGCCGCGCATGGCCGGGTCGAGCGACAGCGACAGCGTCTTGACCAGCACGCCGCCCTCGGCCGGCTCGCCGACGGGCTCGGTGGTGAACTTCCAGTTCTCGCGGGTGGCGGCGCCTTCGGGGCGCTTGGCAAGGCGGACCTGGTGGTTGGTGAGAGGGCTGCTCATGGTGTCTCCTTGAATGACGGGCCGGGCGCCGGCGTGGGCGCGCAGGCGCATCGTAGCCGCGCACCCCGCGCCCTCCGTAGCCCCGCCTGTAGCGCAGGCGACAGCCGGGCGCGGCCGCGCGCTACACCAGCCGCACGATGATCTGCAGCCCCGGCGAGGCGTTGCGCACCATGAGTTCGCCGCCGTGCGCCTCGGCGATCAGCCGGCACAGGTACATGCCCAGGCCGACGCCGCCGGTGGCCCGCGCCCGCGCGCCGTCGGTGCGGTAGAAGGGCTCGGTGAGCCGCTCCAGCTGTGCATCGTCGACGCCGGGGCCGTGGTCGCGCACCTCGATCTCGACGCCCTGCTGCTTGCCGTCGAGCACCGCGCGCAGCGACACGCAGGGCGGGCGCGGCGCGTCGTTGCTGTAGCGCAGCGCGTTGTCCAGCAGGTTGCGCACCAGCAGGCGGATGCGCATGCGGTCGACGGCATGCGGCGGCAGGCCGTCGGCCAGGTCCAGGTGCACCTGCTGCGCGCCGGGCATCTCGGCCACGGTCTCGCGGATCAGCACGGCCAGGTCGACCGGCTCGCGCTGCAGTGCCACGTGCGGGCTCGCCAGCCGTTCGCTTTCGAGCAGGTCGCTGATGAGGTCGCGCATCTCGTTCAGGTCGCGCAGCAGCGCCTCGCGCTCGGCCTGGCCTTCGGGCGTGGCCGGCAGCAGCTCGGCGTTGAGGCGGGCGCGGGTGAGCGGCGAGCGCAGCTCGTGGCTCAGCGCGAGCAGCAGGCCGCGCTTGGCGTCGAGCATGGCCTGGATGTCGTCGGCCATGGTGTTGACGCGCTGCGCGAGATCGCCGAGGTCGTCGTTGCGGCGGACCGGAATGGGCTGCGAGAACTCGCCGCGCCCGAAGCGCTGCGCACCTTCTCGGATGTCGATCAGCGGCCGCAGCAGCCGGCTCACGTAGGCATAGGCCAGCAGCACGCACGACAGCAGCACGCCGAGCGTGGCCCAGCCGATGACGCGCGGCGCCAGCTCCCAGAGCTTGGGCGACCAGCCGAAGATCACGCGGTGCCCATCGGCGGTGGAGCGGATGAACCACTTGTCGCCGCCGGGCCTGTCGTCGCGGTCGTGCATCCAGCCGCCGGGGCTGTTCGCGCCGCCGGGGTTGGAGTCCCAGTTGACCGTGGGGCCGACGATGCGGATGGTGATGGGAAGGCGCGCCACCAGCGCCTGCGCGCGCGCCAGGTCCGGCGGCGTGCCGATGTCGGCGACCAGGCGGTCGGTGTAGTCGGTCAGCATCGGCCTGGCGGCCTCGGCCCAGCCGGTGGAAAAAGCCCGCTTCATGCCGCCCATGAAGACCACCGCCATCACCATGGCCAGCAGCACGAACATCAGTACCAGCCGCACGCGCAGCGAACGGCGCCAGCGGCGCTTGCCCTGCACCTTCTCGTTCCAGCGCGCATGCCACTGCTTGTGCCACTCCTGGCGCCATTCTTCGTCGCGGCATTCCATGCGGCGCCGCATCTCGCGGGGGAACCTGCGGTTGAAGCTCATGCAGTCTCGCTGCGCGCCACGGCCAGCGCGTAGCCGGCATTGCGCAGCGTCTTGATGCAGTCCAGCGGCTCCAGCTTCTTGCGCAGGCGGCTCACCACGATGTCGACCGCGCGCGTGTAAAGCTCGGCCTCGTGGCCGCGCAGGCGGTTGAGGATGTCGTCGCGGCTGAAGACCTTGCCCGGTTCGCCGGCCAGCAGCGCAAGCAGCTCGAACTCGGTGCCGGTGAGCTCCACGCGCTCGCCGTGGCGCAGCACCTGTCGGCGGTCGAGGTCGATCGACAGGCCGTCGAACACGCGCTGCTGCGTGCTGCTTGCAGCCGGCGGCGCGCTGCGCTGGCGGCGCAGGATGGTCTGCACGCGCGCCACCAGCTCGCGCGGCTCGAAGGGCTTGGGCACGTAGTCGTCGGCGCCCAGTTCGAGGCCGACCACGCGGTCCATCACTTCGCCGCGCGCGGTGAGCATCACGATGGGGATGTCGCTTTCCTTGCGGATCTCGCGGCACAGCTCGAAGCCGTCCATCTCGGGCAGCATGACGTCGAGGATGGCGGCGTCGTATTGGCCGGCGCGCAGCTTGGCGAGGCCTTCGCTCGGGCGCACGGCGCTTTCGAGCGTGCAGCCGAAGCGTGCGAAGTAGGTGGTCAGCGGCGCGGCGAGGTGTTCGTCGTCGTCGATCAGCAGGATGCGCGGCATGGCGGGATTGTGCCTCCTGGCAAGCATGTGGCGGATGACTTCGCTCACCATCAGACCCGCCGGCATCGCACCGCCCAGGTCAGGCCCGCCACCAGAATTGCGAGCAGCAGCGCGTGGTAGACCACGTCGCCCGTGGAGCCGGGGCCGATGCCGGCCACGATGGTGCCCAGCCCGACCAGCGTGCCCAGCAGCGCGAAGCCCTGGCCGAAGATGGCGGCGCGCCGCGCATGCGCGGGACGCAGCCAGGTCTCGACCGAAGCCAGCACCAGCACCGTCGCGATCACCGCCTCGGCGATGCGCGCCTGTGCATGCGCATGGCCCGGCACGAGGTAGCCGGCATGCACCGTCGACGCGACACCGAGCGTGAACGCCTCGGCCAGCATCCATGCGCGCGCGGTGCGCGGGCGCATCACGGGGGCGGCGATCGCGCTCACCACGGATCGGCCCGGCCGATGCGGCCGAGATGCGTGAGACCGAAACCGGCGGCGTACTTGAGCCCGTAGCCGAGCGCGCGGTCGAAGCCGATGTGGGCGAACCAGATCAACCCGCCGGCCACCGCCCACGGCGTAGCCGCGAGCACGCCGAGCGCGAGCAAAAGTGAGGGGCCGACGTACGAGTGCGTCGCGTTGTACAGCGCCGCGCCCGCGCGCGGCCCGGCAAGGTAGCCGAGCATCGCGAGGTCGGGCGCCAGCAGCCAGAGCGCGAACACGCCCCAGCCCAGCCCGTACTGCGCGTACGCGGCAAGCGCCACGCCAAGCACCACCGCGCCCTCGAGGCGCAGCAGCGCACGCACGCCACCCGCGGCCGCGGCGCCAGAGGCCTGTTCGCGGGATACCGCGGAACCGGCTTCGCCGGGCCGCAGGTATCGCCCCCGGAGAGGGGGAAGGCGAAGCGACACGAAGTGCGCGAAGACTGGGAGCGAGCCCATGCTCAGTTCCAGCGGCGGCCGCCGCGCTCCATGAAGTCGCGCACCTTCTGCTGCTGCGCGGCGTTCAGGTTGTCGTAGAAGTCGGCGGCGGCCGCGATGATCTCGGGGCTGCCGGCGCGCACCGCCGCGGTCTTCTCGTCGACGAGTCGTGCGGCACCGGCCTGGTCGAGCTTGTTGCCCGCGAACAGCGCCTTGAACTGCGAACGCGGGTCGCCCGAGCCGCCTGCGCCGCGCATGGCTTCACGCTGCGCCTGCATCTTCTCTGCCAGCACGGTGAGCTTCTGTTTCTGGTTGGCGTCGAGCTCGAGCTTGCTGCCCACGCGTTCGACCATCTTGGCGCGGAATTCGGCGCTGTTGCCGCTCCAGCCGTGGCGGTGGCCGGCACAGCCGGCGATGCTGCCGGCCACCACCGCGAGGCCGGCAAAACCGAAGAGACTACGTTTGATCCAGTGCTTCATGATTGTTCCTTGCTCGCCCCCAGGCTTGCCCACTTCGTGTGGCCGCCAACCCCCTACCGGGGGCGACACCCGTGGCCCGGCAAAGCCGGTTCCACGGTGTCCCTGAAAAAGGGGCATCGTTGATTGGAGGGATTACAGGCGGCTGCTCTTGGCGTTGGCCGCCGAGGCGCGCGCGTCCACGGGGTTCTGCATGGTCGAGATGACCTGGCTGTTCACGCGCGAGCCCGAGGACACGTTCTGGTCGGGCGCCGCCGCGGTGCGCATGGCTTCGGCGACGACGCGGGCGCGCTCGGTCGACACGGCCACGGTCTCCGGACCGCGCGAGCCGCGCACCACGTTCTGGTCGGGGGCGGACGCGGTGCGCACGGCTTCGGCGCTGACTTCGGCGCGGCTCTTGGCCGACACGGCGGGCAGCACGCCCTCGTAGCTTTCAGCCTTGGCACCGGCCGCCGCGAGCATGGCGAACGAACCGACGGCGATGATCTGGGTCAGGGAGAGAGATTGCTTCATTTGGCAGGCCTTTCTTTCAGGGGTTGGAAGAGAAGGCCTGATCGTGCTTGCGGGGCCGCCGCAAGTCCTTTCGCCGCAGTTTCGGCGTGTTTCGTTTTATTGCGGCGCTAGTGCTTTCGCAGCAGCCGCAGTAGCACCGCGAGCGCGATGCAGGGCGCGAGCAGCGCCCAGAAGCCCGTATGCGCGTAGCCCAATCCGCCCGCCAGTGAGCCGGTGGCGAACGCGGCCACCGGCGGCCACGCCTTGTGCAAGCGGGCACCGGCCGCCGCCATGCCGGGCGCGCGCGTCGCGATGTCGACCAGGTCCATCACCAGTTGCGTGACGTTGCCTGTCATCACGGTGCTGGGCGTCAGGCGCGAGAACACGCTGCGCGCGGCGGTGTTCTGCACCGACATCGCCAGCACGCCCATCAGCCCGACGCCGATGGCGTGCATGCCGCCGCCGTGCGCGAAGGGCCCGGCCCCCACGCCGGCGAGCATGAAGGCCACGAGGCCCGCGAGCTGGATGGCGACCAGCGGCGCGGCGGTGTCGCGCCCTTGCCGTTCGCGCTGCAGCTGGAACAGGCGCGTGGCCGCGACGCCGATGACGAAGGTCGGCAGCGCCAGCAGTTTGCCGACCACATCCGCATGGCCGTCGCCCGCCATCGCCGCGCCGATGAGCACGAAGTTGCCGGTGACGTGCGCGGTGAAGAGGCCGAACAGCGCGACGAAGCCGAGCGTGTCGACGAAGCCGCCGGTGAAGGCGAGCAGCATGCCGTGGCCGGGAGGATCGACAGGCGCCGCGTCGGCGGCGTGGGCGGCGTGCGCGGCGGGCGT
Source organism: Variovorax sp. PMC12 (assembly GCF_003019815.1). Lineage (NCBI taxonomy): Bacteria > Pseudomonadati > Pseudomonadota > Betaproteobacteria > Burkholderiales > Comamonadaceae > Variovorax > Variovorax sp. PMC12. The sequence continues at coordinate 4,611,694 of NZ_CP027773.1, read as the reverse complement.
GGACGAAGGCGAAGGCGAAGTCATGCGAGCGATGTCCCTTGGCAATGCGCGGTGCCGCGCGCCACGAAAAGACTCAGCCCGCGAGCGCGGCGGCCGGGTCGTCGGATTCGAGCACGCCCCTGGCCCACGCCTCGAGCTTGCCGGTGTCGGCGCGCAGCACTTCCTGCTTGACCGCGAGGATGCGCGAGGGGTGCATCGAGAAGCTGCGCAGGCCCAGCCCGAGCAGCAGCCGCGTGAACGCCACGTCGCCTGCCATCTCGCCGCACACCGACACGCCCTTGCCCTGCCGGCGGCACTCGGCGATGGTGTCGGCCACGAGCTTGAGCACGGCCGGGTGCGCCGGGTCGTAGAGGTGCGCCACCGACTCGTCGGCACGGTCGATGGCCAGCGTGTACTGGATCAGGTCGTTGGTGCCGATCGACAGGAAGTCGAAGTGCTTCAGGAAGATGCGCAGCGTGAGCGCCGCGGCCGGTATCTCGATCATGGCGCCGAGCTTGACCGGGCCGTACACCGCGCCGCGGTTGTCGAGCTCGGCCCGCGCGAAGTCGATCAGCGACATGGTCTGGCGGATCTCGCTGGCATGCGCGAGCATGGGAATCAGCAGGTGGATCTCGCCGTGCGCGGCGGCCCGCAGGATGGCGCGCAGCTGCGTGAGGAACATCGCCGGGTCGGCCAGGCTCCAGCGTATGGCGCGCAGGCCGAGCGCGGGGTTCAGGTGCTCCTGCTTGTTGGCCGACTTGCTGTCCAGCGGCTTGTCGGCGCCCACGTCGATGGTGCGGATGGTGACCGGCATGCCCTGCATGCCCTCGACCGCGCGCTTGTAGGCCTGGTATTGCTCTTCCTCGTCGGGCAGGCGCGTCTGGCGGGCCGAAGATTCGCGGCCCATGAAGAGGAATTCGCTGCGGAACAGCCCGACGCCCACCGCGCCGGCCTTGACGGCGCCCACGGTGTCCTCGGGCATCTCGATGTTGGCCAGCAGCTCGACGCGCTGGCCGTCGAGCGTGACGGCCGGCTTGTGGCGCAGCCGCGCGAGGCGCCCGCGCTCCAGGTCGCCCTGGCGCTGCTTGAAGCCGTACTCGGCCAGGATGATCGGCGAGGGGTCGACGATGACCACGCCGGCATCGCCGTCGATGATGACCCAGTCGTCCTGGCGCACCAGCTGGCTCGCGGTGCGCGCGCCCACCACGGCCGGGATGTCCATGCTGCGCGCGACGATGGCGGTGTGCGAGGTGCGCCCGCCCACGTCGGTCACGAAGCCGGCGAACACGCTCTTCTTGAACTGCAGCATGTCGGCCGGCGACAGGTCGTGCGCGATCAGCACCAGCGGCACGTCGATGCCGTCGCCCGCGGTGGGGTCGTCGTGCTCGTCGTTGTCGTCGACCGGCGCGGCGGCGCGCTTGCGGCGCGGCGGGCTCGGCGCGAGCACGGCGGCCGTGCCCTTCATGCGGTGCAGCAGGCGCTCGACCACCTGCTCGAGGTCGGCCTTGCGTTCGCGCAGGTAGGCGTCTTCCATCTCGTCGAACTGGCGCGCGATGATTTCCAGCTGCGTGGTCAGCGCCCATTCGGCGTTGTAGAGCCGCTCGCTGATCCAGTGCTTGACGCCGCCGCTCAGGGCCTCGTCCTGCAGTAGCATCTGGTGCACCTCGAGCAGCGCCGCCAGCTCGTGCGGCGCGTCGTTGGGGCCCATCTGGGCCACGTTGGCCTGCAGCTTGGTGAGCTCGTCGGCCACCGCGTTGCGCGCGGTGCGCACGCGGTCGATCTCGGTCTCGATCTCTTCGGGTTTGATGAAGTAGTGGGCCACGTCGATGCGGCTCGACACCACCAGCACAGCGCGCCCGATGGCAATGCCACGGGCGACAGGGAGGCCGTGGACTGCGAAGGTCATGGGAGAGTCCTTATTCTCCTTCGCCGAACTTGTCGTCCATCAAGTGGACGATGGCGTTCATCGCTTCTTCTTCCTGCGGGCCGTTGGTTTCGAGCTCCACGGTGGAGCCGAGCCCGGCGGCCAGCATCATGACGCCCATGATGCTCTTGGCATTGATGCGGCGGTCGCCGCGCGAGAGCCAGACCTCGCAGGGAAAGCTGCCTGCGAGCTTGGTCAACTTGGCCGATGCGCGTGCGTGCAGGCCCAGCTTATTGCTGATGGTCACGGATTTCTTGATCACTGTGCTTTCTCTTCGCCTGGTTCTGGGGAGCGGCCGCCGCCACCTGCATGACACCCGCGGTGCCGCCGGCCAGGGCCCGTTGCACCAGAGTCTCGAGCGGTTCGTGCCGGTAGGTGACGGCGCGCAGCAGCATCGGGAGATTGACCCCCGCCACCAGCCGCGACCGGACGCCGTCCACCAGCTTCTGCGCCACGTTGCAGGGCGTGGCGCCGAACACGTCGGCCAGCACCAGCACCTGCGCGCGGGGCGCGTGCAGCTGCTGCGCGAGCGTGATGCGCGCGGCGGCCAGCGTTTCTTCGGGCGACACGTTGGGAAACACGTCGAGCGCGACGATGGCCTGCTCGCAATCGGGAAACACATGCAGCGCGCACTGCCGCAGCGCATGTGCGAACGGTGAGTGGGCGATGATGAGGATGCTGTTCATGCGGGACGGAGGACGACGCGCCGATTATGCGGGGGCGCCCAGTGGATGTAGATATATGACACAACGCGGCAGCGCGGCAAACCGGACAGTGCCGCCCCAGGGCGAGCGGCACGCGCGGCTATCAAAACAATAGCAGCCTCGCTTCACGGGAGGCGCAGGCCTTCGAAGAAGGTTTGCGAGGCATCGGCCGCGGAGGGCTTGCCGAGCACTGTGGCCTGGTAGAGCGCCACGGTGCCGTCTTTCTGCGATTGGGCGAACCACAGCACCTGCACAGGCGCGCCGGCCTGCGCCGGTCGGGCATCCAGCCGCAGCGGCGGCGGCACGGCGGTCGCGCGCTGCACGCTGGCGCTGGTTTCGGTCACCTGCATGCCGCCGAGCTGGGCGCGGGTGGCGGTGCGCCACGCATTGAGCCAGGCTTCGGCCTGGGCCGGCCCGCTGGCCGAAGCGTGCGCGATGGCGAAGGTCGCGCCGCCGGCTTCGCAGCCCGTCATGTCGACCTGCACCGATTCGGCACCGAGCGGCACGGCACGGTTCGCCTTGTCGGCCTTGCAGGGCAGCATCGCGACCAGCCCGGCGTCGCCGAGCGGCACGTCGCGCCAGTTGAAGGTGGGGCTGCAGGCGGCGAGCAGGGTCGCCGCGACCAACGCAAGCCAGGAAGATGGAAAGGGCGACGACGGCATGGGGGAGCGATTATCGAGCCGCCCGGGGCCGGCGGGGCTTCGCAAGCACGATCGGGCGGGCGGAACTAGAATCGCGCCGCCCTTCTCTCTACGCTGCCATGAAAAAATACATCGCCGCTGCCGCCGTCGTCATCGCATTGGCCACCGGCGTGGGCGTGTACCTCGGCTCCGGCGCCACCGCCGCCCCGGCCTCGACCTTCGTGCTGCTCGACGGCACGAAAAAGAGCACGGCCGACCTGAAGGGCAAGGTCACGCTGGTCAACTTCTGGGCCACGAGCTGCGTGACCTGCGTCGGCGAGATGCCCAAGGTCATCGCCACCTACGACAAATACAAGGCCCGGGGCTACGACACGCTGGCAGTGGCCATGAGCTACGACCCGCCGAGCTACGTCGTCAATTTCGCCGAAACGCGCAAGCTGCCGTTCAAGGTGGCGATCGACAACACCGGCAGCGTGGCGCAGGCCTGGGGCGACGTGAAGCTCACGCCGACCACCTACCTGGTCAACAAGCGCGGCGAGATCGTGAAGCGCTATGTGGGCGAGCCCGATTTCGCCGAGCTGCACAAGCTGATCGAGAAACTCCTGGCCGAAGCCTGATCCTTCGGCCGGCAACAAGAAAAAGGCGCTCCGAGGAGCGCCTTTTGTTTTTACTGGTTGCGGAAGCTGTCGTGGCACGCCTTGCAGCTCGCGGCGGTCGGGCCGAACTGGGTCTTCAGCGCGTCGATGTTGCCGGCCTTGGCTGCGACCAGCAGCTTGCCGGTCTCTTCGACCAGCTTCTGCTGACGTTCCTTGAACTTGGCGTCTTCCTTCCACACGTCGGGCCTGGCCTTGCCGCCCTCGGTGCCGGGGCCGAAGGCCGCCCAGGGCAGCTTCGCCATGTCGGCGACTACTTCGGCGTTGGCGGCGGCCATGGCGGCGTCGTAGGGCGCACGGCCGTTGGCCATGGCGCCGAGACGGCTGAAATGCTGGCTCATCACGAACAGCCCGCTCTGGCGGTACTTGATGGCGTCCTCGGGCTTGGCGAACTGGGCCGCGGCGGGCAGGGACATCGCAGCGCAGGCGGCTGCAACGGCGAACGAAGCGAATCGGGTCATCGGGGCTCCTCGTTGGGAAACGCCGTCTGGCGCGGCGCGGCGCGAGTGTAGGTCGCGCCGGCGCCGGGCTCATAGCAACAACCCGAAGCGAATGAGGGTCCGGACTTTGCTAATCTGCGCCTTCCGCAGCATTGCGCCCTCCGCGCCTCCTTCGATGACCGACTCCTCCGTGGCCGCCCCTCGAACGGCCTTCGGCACCGGCACGGCCACCCGGGTCTGGGACCTGCCGACGCGCCTTTTCCACTGGGCGCTGGCGATTGCCGTGATCGGCCTGATCGGCACCGGCCTGAACGGCATCATGGAATGGCACTTCCGCCTGGGCTACGCGGTGCTCGCGCTGCTGCTGTTCCGGCTGGCCTGGGGCTTCGTCGGTGGGCGCTGGTCGCGCTTCGCGGCCTTCGTCTACGGGCCGGGCTCCGTGGTCGCCTACCTGCGCGGGAAGGCGCATCCGGACCATCTGATCGGACACAACCCGCTGGGCGCCCTGTCGGTTTTCGCCGTGCTGGCCATCCTCGCGCTCCAGGTGGCAACCGGCCTGACGGCAGACGACGAGATTTCGGCCTCCGGACCGCTCACGCGCTTTGTCTCGAGCGAGACGGTTAGCCTGGCCACGAGCTGGCACAAGGCCTGGGGCAAGTGGATCGTGATCGCGCTCGCGAGCCTGCACGTGATGGCCGTGCTGTTCCATGCAGTCGTCAAGCGGCACCGGCTGGTGCGGCCGATGGTGACGGGCGACAAGCTGATCGCCGCCGGCGCCGGCGGCAATGTCGCACCGAGCCGCGACGATGCGGCCTCGCGCGCGTTTGCCCTCGTGGTGTTCGCGCTCTGCGCGGGCGTGGCTTACTGGATTTCTTCGTTGCGCATATGAGCTTTTCCGTTTCACGCCCACTGCCGCTGGCGGCCATGCCCGCCGTCGTCCTGCTGACGCCCGAGGAGGCGCACGAGATCGATGCCGTACGCGCGATCTTCCGCGACTATGCGAACTCGCTCGGCATCGACCTCGACTTCCAGGATTTCGAAGGCGAACTGGCCGGCCTGCCGGGCGAATATGCCGAGCCGCGCGGCACGCTGCTGCTGGCGCTGGTCGATCCGGTCAACGTGAAGGAAGACGCCGGCCGCCAGGCGCCGACCCTGAAACGCGCCGACGGCACGCTGGCGCACGTGGCGGGATGCTGCGCGCTGCGTCCGCTGGACAGCGCGGACTACGCCAACGCGGCCGAGATGAAGCGCCTGTACGTGCGCCCTGGTTTCCGCGGACTGGGCCTGGGCCGGCAGCTGGCCGAGGCAATCCTCGATGCCGCGCGCAGCTCTGGCTACGGCTGCGTGCTGCTCGACACCCTCGACGACATGGAGTCGGCGCGGGCCCTCTACGAAGACCTGGGCTTCGCGGAGGTGCCGCCCTACTATCACAACCCCGTCGCCGGGGCCCACTACCTGAAGGTGGATCTCTAGCCGGATCAGCCGCGGGCTTGCGCCAGCAGCGTCTCGGCGTTGCTCACTTCGAACTTGCCGGGCGCTTCGACGTTCAGCGTCGCGACCTTGCCGTCCTTCACGAGCATCGAATAACGGTTGCTGCGCAGACCCATGCCGCGGCCGGTCAGGTCGAGCGTGAGGCCGGTGGCCTTGGCGAAATCGGCGCTGCCGTCGGCCAGCATGCGCACCTTGGCGCCGGTCTTCTGGTCGCGCGCCCAGGCGCCCATCACGAAAGCATCGTTCACGCTCACGCACCAGATCTCGTCCACGCCGGCAGCCTTGAAGTCGTCGAAGTGCTGCACGTAGCCCGGCACGTGCTTGGCCGAGCAGGTGGGCGTGAAGGCGCCCGGCAGCGCGAACAGCGCGATGGTCTTGCCAGCCGAAGCCTTGGCCACGTCCACGGCGTTCGGGCCGATGTTGCAGCCCTCGCCCTCGACTTCGGAATATTCCTGCAGGGTGGCCGCGGGAAGGGTGTCGCCGACTTTGATCATTCGATGTGCTCCAGAAAAAGAAAAACGGCCCACATTGTGGGCCGTTTCCGGATTGGTTGCCCCAGGGGGCACCAATGATTGATCAGACCAGGACGGCCTTCTCGACCAGACGGGTCACGACCCAGTTCTTGGTCTTCGAGATCGGACGGCTTTCCGTGATCTCGATGGTGTCGCCCAGCTTGTACTCGCCCTTTTCGTCATGGGCGTGGTACTTGCTCGTCTTGGCCACGATCTTGCCGTAGAGCTCGTGCTTCACACGGCGCTCGACCAGCACGGTCACGGTCTTGGCACGCTTGTCGCTGACCACCTTGCCGATCAAGGTGCGCTTGAGGGATTTTTTAGCTTCCGTCATGTTCACTCCTTACTTGGCGGCTTGGGTTTCTTGCTGCTTCTGCGCAAGAATGGTCTTGGCGCGTGCGATGTCGCGACGCGTCACGCGCAGCGTCGAGGTGTTCGACAGCTGTTGCGTGGCCTTCTGCATGCGCAGGCCGAAATGGGCCTTCTGCAGATCCTTGATTTCGGCTTGCAGGCCTGCGACGTCCTTCGTGCGCAGGGTTGCGGCCTTCGTCACCTTGGCCGGAGCCGCGGTTTCTTTCTTCTTACGGGTTGCCATAAGTGTTCTCCTCTCAGGCGCCGAGCTGGCGAGCGACGAAAGTCGTACGCAGCGGAAGCTTGGCGGCGGCCAGGCGGAACGCTTCGCGGGCGAGTTCTTCGGGCACGCCGACGATCTCGAACACGATCTTGCCGGGCTGGATTTCAGCGACGTAGTACTCGGGGTTGCCCTTACCGTTACCCATCCGCACTTCTGCGGGCTTGGTCGAGATCGGCTTGTCCGGGAACACGCGGATCCAGATACGGCCACCGCGCTTCACGTGACGCGAAATCGCGCGACGAGCGGCTTCGATCTGGCGCGCCGTGAGGCGGCCGCGGTCGGTGCATTTGAGACCGAAGTCACCGAACGCAACCGAGTTACCCGTGGTTGCGATGCCGGTGTTGCGGCCCTTTTGTTCCTTGCGGAACTTTCTGCGTGCAGGTTGCAGCATGTTTTATTACTCCGTGAGGGCCCCAGGCACTTGCGTGCCCGGGAGCGACCGATTACTCGGTCTTGGCACCGTCCGCTGCTGCAGCGGGCGCGGCTTTGCGGACGCGCTTAACGGCGGGTTTCGAGTCTGCACCGGCACCGCCGGTTGCTTCTGCGGGCTTGTCGCTGCCATCGGCCGGAGCGGTGTTGCCACCGATCGGGCCGCGGCCGCCGGCACGGGGGCCGGGACCACGACGGTCGCCACCCGGACGGTCGCCAGGGCGACCATCACGGCGCGGACCGCGCGGACGACGTTCTTCTTCGGGACGCGGCGTTTCGACGGCCGGCAGGTCGTTACGACCCAGCGTGTCGCCCTTGTAGACCCAGACCTTGACGCCGATGACGCCGTAGGTGGTCTTGGCTTCCGAGGTGCCGTAGTCGATGTCGGCGCGCAGGGTGTGAAGCGGCACGCGGCCTTCGCGGTACCACTCGGTACGAGCGATTTCGATGCCGTTCAGGCGGCCAGCCGACATGATCTTGATGCCCAGGGCACCCAGACGCATGGCGTTCTGCATGGCGCGCTTCATGGCGCGGCGGAACATGATCCGCTTTTCGAGCTGCTGCGTGATGCTGTCGGCGATCAGCTGCGCATCGATTTCGGGCTTGCGCACTTCTTCGATGTTGACCGCAACCGGCACGCCGAGCTGCTTGCCCAGTTCGCGCTTGAGGTTCTCGATGTCTTCGCCCTTCTTGCCGATCACGACGCCCGGACGTGCCGAGTAGATCGTGATGCGTGCGTTCTTGGCGGGACGTTCGATCATGACGCGCGACACCGAAGCGTTCTTCAGCTTCTTCTTCAGGTATTCGCGAACCTTGATGTCTTCGGCCAGCATGCCCGCGAAATCGCGGTCGCTTGCGTACCAGCGGCTGGACCAGTTACGGGTAACCGCAAGGCGGAACCCGGTTGGGTGGATTTTCTGTCCCATATTTCTTCCAGGCCTTCTTAGTTGCCAACCGTCACGTACACATGGCACGTGGGCTTGCTGATGCGATTGCCGCGACCCTTGGCCCGCGCGGTGAAGCGCTTGAGCGTTGCACCTTGCTCGACGTAGATGGTCTTGACCTTCAGCTCGTCGATGTCGGCACCGTCGTTGTGCTCGGCGTTGGCGATAGCCGACTCCAGCACCTTCTTGATGATCACAGCGGCCTTCTTCTGCGTGAATTGCAGAACGTTGAGCGCTTGATCGACCTTCTTGCCGCGGATCAGGTCAGCGACCAGACGGCCCTTGTCGACCGACAGGCGGACACCGCGGAGGACTGCACGTGTTTCAGACATGGTCGTTCCTTACTTCTTCTGGACTTTTTTGTCCGCGGGGTGCCCCTTGAACGTGCGCGTGAGCGCAAATTCGCCGAGCTTGTGGCCGACCATCTGGTCGGTGATGTACACGGGCACGTGTTGCTTGCCGTTGTGCACGGCGATGGTCAGACCGATGAACTCGGGCAGAACCATCGAGCGGCGCGACCAGGTCTTGATCGGCTTCTTGTCCTTGGTCGTCACGGCCTTGTCGGCCTTGGCCACGAGGTGGTGGTCGACGAACGGACCCTTTTTGAGAGAGCGAGTCATTGGCTATCCCTTACTTCTTGCGACGCGACACGATGAAGACCTGCGTGCGCTTGTTGTTACGGGTGCGATAGCCCTTGGTCAGGTTGCCCCATGGGTCGACAGGATGGCGGCCTTCGCCAGTCTTGCCTTCGCCACCACCGTGCGGGTGGTCGACCGGGTTCATCACCACGCCGCGAACGGTCGGGCGAATACCCATGTGACGCTTCACACCGGCCTTGCCGAGCTGGCGCAGGCTGTGTTCTTCGTTGGCAACTTCACCGATGGTCGCGCGGCATTCGATGTGAATGCGGCGGACTTCGCCCGAACGCATGCGGACCTGGGCGTAGACGCCTTCACGGGCCAGCAGCGTGGCCGACGTACCGGCCGAACGAGCGATCTGCGCGCCCTTGCCGGGTTGCAGTTCGATGCAGTGGATCGTCGAGCCGACCGGGATGTTGCGGATCGGCAGGGTGTTGCCGGCGCGGATCGGCGCTTCGGAGCCCGACAGCAGCGTTGCACCGGCTTCCAGACCGCGCGGGGCGATGATGTAGCGGCGCTCGCCGTCGGCGTAGCAGACCAGAGCGATGTGGGCGGTACGGTTCGGGTCGTATTCGATGCGTTCGACCTTGGCCGGGATGCCGTCCTTGTTGCGCACGAAGTCGACGACGCGGTAGTGGTGCTTGGCACCGCCGCCACGATGACGGATCGTGATGTGACCGTTGTTGTTACGGCCGGCCTTCTGGAACTGGGGTTCCAGCAGGGGAGCGTGAGGAGCACCCTTGAACAGGTGGTCACGCGAGATCTTCACCGCGCCGCGTTGGCCCGGCGAAGTGGGTTTCATCTTGATGACGGCCATGATTAAGCGCCTTCCCCGACGAGGTTGAGCTCTTGACCCGGCTTCAGGGTCACATAGGCCTTGCGCACGTTGTCGCGGCGGCCGATGGACTTGCCAAAGCGCTTGGTCTTGCCCTTGGTGTTGAGCACCGACACGCCCTGGACTTCGACCTTGAACATCAGTTCGACAGCGGCCTTGATCTCGGGCTTGGTGGCGTCTTGCAGCACCTTGAAAGTGACAGCGTTCGACTTCTCGCCGACCATCGTGGCCTTTTCGGACACGATCGGAGCGACCAGCACCGCCATCAGGCGGCCTTCTTCGAACGTACGTTCAGCGGCGGTAGGGTTCACGCGGCTCATGCGAACATCTCCTTGAGCTTGTCGACGGCACCCTTGGTGACCAGCACCTTCTTGTAGTGAACCAGCGACACCGGATCGGCGTAGCGGGGTTCGACCACGAGAACGTTCACCAGATTGCGCGAGGCAAGGTACAGGTTTTCGTCGACTTCTTCGGCGATCACGAGCACGGACTCGAGATTCATCGCCTTGAAACGGGCAGCCAGCGGCTTGGTCTTGGGCGAATCGACCTTGATCGAGTCGACCACGGCCAGACGGCCTTCGCGAGCGAGTTGCGAGAAGATGGACGCCATGCCGGCGCGGTACATCTTCTTGTTGATCTTCTGCGAGAAGTTTTCGTCAGGCATGTTCGGGAAGATGCGACCACCCCCGCGCCACAGCGGCGAGGACGTCATACCGGCGCGGGCACGGCCCGTTCCCTTTTGCTTGAAAGGCTTCTTGGTCGAGTGCTTGACCTGTTCGCGGTCCTTCTGGGCGCGCGTGCCTTGGCGGGCGTTGGCCTGGAATGCAACGACGATCTGGTGGACCAAGTCTTCGTTGTAGTCACGGCCGAACACGGTCTCGGGGGCGTCGTACTTCGACGCGGCCTGGCCTTGCTCGTTCAGGAGTTCGAGTTGCATTACTTCGCTCCTTCAGCCGCTTGCGGCTTGGCCTTGATGGCGGGACGCACGGTGACGAAGCCACCCTTCGAACCCGGGATCGCGCCCTTGATGAGCAGCAGTTGGCGTGCTTCGTCGATGCGGAACACGTCGAGGTTTTGCGTCGTGCGGGTGACGTCGCCGAGGTGGCCCGTCATGCGCTTGCCGGGGAACACGCGACCGGGGTCTTGCGCCATACCGATCGAGCCGGGAACGTTGTGCGAACGGCTGTTACCGTGCGACGCGCGTTGCGAGCTCATGTTGTGACGCTTGATCGTGCCAGCGTAGCCCTTGCCGATGGAGGTGCCTTGCACGTCCACCTTCTGGCCCACGGTGAAAACGCTGTTCACGGCGATCACGCCGCCAGCCTTGTGCTGACCTGCGGTATCGGCGGTAACGCGGAATTCCTGGATGATTTCGCCTGCTTCGACACCCGCCTTGGCGAGGTGGCCGGCTTCGGGCTTGGTCACGCGCGATGCTTTGCGCGAACCGAACGTCACTTGCAGGGCGACGTAGCCATCGGTCTCTTGGGACTTGATCTGGGTCACACGGTTGTTGGACACATCCACCACCGTGACAGGAACTGCGTCCCCGTCATCGGTGAAGAGACGCATCATCCCCACCTTGCGGCCCAGCAACCCGAGGGAGTTGCTCAGACTCATATGTTTTCTCCAAAAATGGAAATCCTCTTCCGCCACTGCCACTTCAATTGGCAACAGCGTTTGCCAGATTTCTCCGGCTACGGAAGAAGGTTGATAAATCTCTGCCCGCATGGCGCCTTGCGGACGCAACAAGGGCAGAGCCAGCGATTATAGCCCGCGATGCGCAGGCCATGCAAGCGGCCGCTCAGGCCCCTTGTTCAGGGCCTCGAGCGCAGGTTTCCCGCTTATTGAGCGGGCAGCGAGATGATCTTTTCGCCACCGGGCACGGCCTTCACCTCGCCCGCCGGCTTCATGGAGGGCGCGTCCGAGCCGGTCTGCACAGGAATGGAGATGGCGCTGCGCGCATTGCCCTGCGCGATGAAGACATTCAGATAGGCGATGCCTTCGCGGTCGCTCACCACCGTGACGGTGGCGCTGGTACGTGCGCCTGGCGACAAAGTCAGCGTGTTGCTGCCCGACAACGTCAGCCCGGCGTCCGGGCTCAGGCGCACGGTCGCGCCGTCGGGGCTGGCGACGCCATCGAACTGCAGGGTGATGGCCGTCGGCTTGCCCACCTGGGGATTGCCGCTGAATTGGTACTGCAACGTAACGCCGGAGTCGTTGGACTTTCTGGACGCGGTCACCACGGGCTGGGCCGCCGACTGCCTGGCGCCTCGCGACCCCGGCATGCCATCGGCCAGGACTGGCGCCGACGCCGTTGCCAGCGCAAGCCATGCCAGCGCCATCGTCGATTGGGTGCGGATGTTCATGGCGAGCCTTCCTATTGAACGAGAACGGAGAAACACCTTGGCGGCAGATTGTTCGCGCCGGACACCGGCGCATCGTCGCGCACCGCAAGAACGTAGTCACCGGCGCCCAGGCTGACCTTGTTGCTGCTTCTCGCGATCAATCCGCCCTTGAAGAGGTCGAAGTTCGGCAGGCCGCTCCCTCCGGAGACCTGGATCGTGTAGTCGCGGCTCGGGGATGGGTTGACGCTGAAGGCAAGGTAAGAAATATTGCCGAGCTTGTTGACGGTACCTGCCACGTTGGAGATGCAGGCAACGTTGGACGCCAGAACGCCGACCGCTACGGGCGTATACAACGGCAGCACGTCGGGAACCGGCGTGGCGGCAGCACTGTCATCGCTCGTTTCACCGACGCCGTAGGCATCGGTGGACGTGATGCCCTGCCCCGCGAGCAGGGTTTTCAGCGCGGGCGCGCTCCCCGGGGCAACGGCATTGAACACCGAGGAGAACAGGTGGATCGACGTGACGGGCGTCGCGCTTCGGAACTGGAAGCTCGTCATCGCGTCGTTGATCGGCTTGAATCCGACCTGCTGGTTCAGGTTCCAGAGAATGGACTGGATCGAAACCTCCCGGTACCAGCCGGGGTTGGTCGATGGACCGGCCCTCAGGTCCACCGATATGGAATCGGTCGCCTGGCCGGGGCCGCGGGAATCCACGTAGGTGCTTCGGTCCAGCGCAATGCCCGACCAGGCATTGCCCCACCCTTCCGAGAACGCCAGCCGGCGGTCGACCCGGTCGCTGCCCGAATGCTCCCCGCCCGGCGAGTCGTCGCGGCTGAAGGACGACTGGTAGTAGTGCCCCCATTCGTGCGCGATCACCGGCGAGTCGAATTCGTCGGTGTCGACGCCCTCCTTGCCCAGCACGTAGATCTCGCGGCCGGTGCTCTCGTTGACGAAGTAGGTGGTGGTGATCTGGCCCAGCGCCGGGTTGCCGGGCGATGGTGCGTTGTTGGGGCTCCAGTACACGCGCAACGATGGGAAAGACGTGGCGGGCGCGACCGACAGCACCTTCTGCATTGCCGTGTAGACCGTGTCGAGGATTGCAAAGGGCGCCGCCACACGCTGCGAGGCATACCTGGAACCGTCCCAGCCGGTTGCCGCCCGCAGGTCACGGGTCGATGACGCAGTGCCCGACGAGAACGCCGCCGTCTGCATCGAATACAAGGCGTTGCCCTGGGTGTTGTCGCGTACGCTGACATCCCAGGCCGCGCCCGGTGCGGTGCGGGTCAACTGGGCCCTCACGCGCACGATCACGGTTGCATTCGCCGGCACGCTCACCGAATACGCACCGTTGTCGTCGGTCGTGGCGACCGCGAGTTGCGCGGAAGTGGCGGCATCGACCACCTCCAGCGACGCGCCTCGCACCGGCTTGACGGACGTGGATGCATACACGAGGTTGCCGTTCGGATTGGGAACGGATTCGTAGGTGGCCGTGCCCGTCAGGGTAACTGGCCCCGCGCTCGCCGGCGGCAGAAAAGGCAACACGCCCACGCCACCGCCTCCCCCTCCTCCACCGCCTCCCCCGCCGCAGCCAGCCAGCAACGCCGCTGCAACGCATGCCGACGCAAACGCAAAAAAGAACTTGTAGTTCATGACTGGTGCTGCCCTCGTTTCAGCCTCCGGTCGATACGCCGGAGTTGCCGCCGCGCGAGGATGCCATACCTGGGCAGAAAAGCACAAAGCCCGCCTGCATTTCTGCGGGCGGGCCTTGTTAAAACACGACGAGTGTGGTGCTTTTCTTACTGCAGCTTGATCTCGACGTCCACGCCGGCCGGCAGGTCGAGCTTCATCAGCGCGTCCACGGTCTTGTCGGTCGGGTCGACGATGTCCATCAGGCGCTGGTGCGTGCGGATTTCCAGCTGGTCGCGCGACGTCTTGTTGACGTGCGGCGAACGCAGGATGTCGAAACGCTTCATGCGGGTCGGCAGGGGCACAGGACCCTTGACGATCGCGCCGGTACGCTTGGCGGTGTCAACGATTTCGGCTGCCGACTGGTCGATCAGCTTGTAGTCGAACGCCTTCAGGCGGATGCGGATTTTTTGCTTGGTTGCCATGGTGATTCCTTTGCGTCCGGCTTAGATGTCGAGGATCTTGGCAACGACGCCCGAACCCACGGTGCGGCCGCCTTCACGGATGGCGAAACGCAGGCCTTCTTCCATCGCGATCGGGTTGATCAGCTTCACGGTGATGCTGACGTTGTCGCCAGGCATGACCATTTCCTTGTCCTTGGGCAGCTCGATCGCGCCGGTCACGTCCGTCGTGCGGAAGTAGAACTGCGGGCGATAGTTGTTGAAGAACGGCGTGTGACGGCCGCCTTCGTCCTTCGACAGGACATACACCTCGGCGGTGAAGTGCGTGTGCGGCTTGATCGAGCCGGGCTTGCACAGCACTTGGCCGCGCTCGACTTCTTCGCGCTTCGTGCCGCGCAGCAGCACGCCCACGTTGTCGCCGGCTTGACCCTGGTCCAGCAGCTTGCGGAACATTTCCACGCCGGTGCAGGTGGTCTTGACCGTCGGGCGGATGCCCACGATTTCGATTTCTTCACCAACCTTGATCACGCCGCGCTCGACAGCGCCGGTCACCACGGTGCCGCGACCCGAGATCGAGAACACGTCTTCCACGGGCATCAGGAACGTGCCGTCCACGGCGCGCTCGGGCGTCGGGATGTACGTGTCCAGGGCTTCGGCCAGCTTCATGATGGCGCCTTCGCCCAGTTCGCCCTTGTCGCCTTCCAGGGCGAGCTTGGCCGAGCCGTGGATGATGGGGGTGTCGTCGCCGGGGAATTCGTACTTGTCGAGGAGTTCGCGAACTTCCATTTCGACCAGCTCGAGCAGTTCCTTGTCGTCGACCATGTCGCACTTGTTCAGGAACACGATGATGTAGCCCACGCCCACCTGGCGAGCCAGCAGGATGTGTTCACGGGTCTGGGGCATCGGGCCGTCGGCGGCCGAGCACACCAGGATGGCGCCGTCCATCTGGGCAGCGCCGGTGATCATGTTCTTCACGTAGTCGGCGTGGCCGGGGCAGTCGACGTGTGCGTAGTGGCGGTTGGCCGTTTCGTACTCGACGTGCGCGGTGTTGATCGTGATGCCGCGGGCCTTTTCTTCAGGCGCAGCGTCGATCTGGTCGTAGGCCTTGGCTTCGCCGCCGAACTTGGCCGACAGCACCGTTGCGATCGCAGCCGTCAGCGTGGTCTTGCCGTGGTCGACGTGACCGATCGTGCCCACGTTGACGTGAGGCTTGGTGCGGGTGAATTTACCTTTTGCCATTTTTCAATCCTTGAAAGAGCAGTTCCCGTGTATTGGTTTTATGTCTGCACCCGATTGCTGGTTCGCCTCGCACGGGAACGCGGCGGCACCGGATCGCAGACAACGAGGGCCGCGCACTGCGCGGCCCCGCATTCTTGAAAAACTTACTTGGCGCGAGCGGCCACGATGGCTTCGGCAACGTTGCGCGGAGCTTCAGCGTAGTGCTTGAACTCCATCGTGTACGTGGCACGGCCTTGCGACATCGAACGCAGCGTGGTCGAGTAGCCGAACATTTCCGACAGCGGCACTTCGGCCTTGATGGCCTTGCCGCCACCGACCATGTCGTCCATGCCCTGCACCATGCCGCGACGGGACGACAGGTCGCCCATCACATTGCCGGCATAGTCTTCAGGCGTTTCGACTTCCACGGCCATCATCGGCTCGAGGATCACGGGGTTGGCCTTGCGTGCGCCTTCCTTGAAGCCGAAGATGGCAGCCATCTTGAAGGCCATTTCGTTCGAGTCCACGTCGTGGTACGAACCGAAGTGCAGCGTGACCTTGACGTCCACGACGGGGTAGCCCGCCAGCACGCCTTGCGTCAGCGCTTCGACAACGCCCTTTTCCACGGCAGGGATGTATTCGCGAGGAACCACACCGCCCTTGATGGCGTCGACGAACTCGAAGCCCTTGCCAGCTTCCTGCGGCTCGAGCTTCAGGACCACGTGACCGTACTGGCCCTTGCCGCCCGACTGGCGAACGAACTTGCCTTCGGCTTCTTCGACGGTCTTGCGGATCGTTTCGCGGTAGGCCACTTGCGGCTTGCCGACGTTGGCTTCCACGCCGAATTCGCGCTTCATGCGGTCCACGATGATTTCAAGGTGGAGCTCGCCCATGCCGGCGATGATGGTCTGGCCCGACTCTTCGTCCGTGCGAACGCGGAACGAGGGGTCTTCCTGTGCAAGGCGCTGCAGCGCGATGCCCATCTTTTCCTGGTCGGCCTTGGTCTTCGGCTCGACGGCCTGCGAGATCACCGATTCCGGGAACACCATGCGCTCGAGCGTGACGATGGCTTCGGGATCGCACAGCGTTTCGCCGGTGGTCACTTCCTTCAGGCCCACGCAGGCGGCGATGTCGCCGGCGCGGATTTCGTTCACTTCTTCGCGGTTGTTCGCGTGCATCTGCACGATACGGCCGATACGTTCCTTCTTGCCGCGCACCGGGTTGTAGACGCTGTCGCCCTTGGTCAGCACGCCCGAATAGACGCGCACGAAGGTCAGCTGGCCCACGAACGGGTCGGTCATCAGCTTGAATGCGAGGGCCGAGAACTTCTCGTTGTCGTCAGCCTTGCGAACGACAGGCGCTTCGTCTTCGTCCAGGCCGGCCACCGGCGGGATGTCCAGCGGCGAGGGCATGTATTCGACGACGGCGTCGAGCATGGCCTGCACGCCCTTGTTCTTGAAGGCCGAGCCGCACAGCATCGGCTGGATTTCGCCGGCGATGGTGCGCTGGCGCAGGGCCTTCTTGATTTCTTCCTCGCTCAGCTCGCCGCCTTCGAGGTACTTGTTCATCAGCTCTTCGCTGGCTTCGGCAGCCGCTTCGACGAGCTTTTCGCGGTATTCGTTGCAGACGTCGACCAGGTTGGCGGGAATCTCGCCGTACTGGAAGGTCACGCCCTTGTCTTCGTCCCAGATGATCGCCTTCATCTTCACGAGGTCGACGATGCCCTGGAAGTGCTCTTCGGCACCGATCGGGATCTGGATCACGACGGGGTTGGCCTTCAGGCGATCGACCATCATCTGGCGAACGCGCAGGAAGTCGGCACCCGTACGGTCCATCTTGTTGACGAACGCGAGACGGGGCACCTTGTACTTGTTGGCCTGGCGCCAGACGGTTTCCGACTGGGGCTGCACACCGCCGACGGCGTCGTACACCATCACGGCGCCGTCCAGCACGCGCATCGAGCGCTCGACTTCAATGGTGAAGTCCACGTGGCCGGGGGTGTCGATGATGTTGATGCGGTGTTCGTCGAACTTGCCGGCCATGCCCTTCCAGAAGCAGGTGGTGGCGGCGGACGTGATCGTGATACCGCGCTCTTGCTCTTGCTCCATCCAGTCCATCGTGGCGGCACCGTCGTGCACTTCACCGATCTTGTGGTTCACACCGGTGTAGAACAGGATACGTTCGGTCGTCGTGGTCTTGCCAGCGTCGATGTGCGCGGAGATGCCGATGTTGCGGTAGCGCTCGATGGGGGTCTTGCGGGACATGATTTACTTTCGGGTTGAAATGCGTTGAGCGCTGGGCCCCGGGCACGGGCACAACGCCCGAAACCCGACACCCAACGCCCAAGCGAAGTTTGATTTTTAGAAGCGGAAGTGGCTGAAAGCCCGGTTGGCTTCTGCCATGCGGTGCACTTCGTCGCGCTTCTTCATGGCACCGCCACGGCCTTCCGTGGCTTCCATCAGCTCGTTGGCCAGACGCAGGGCCATCGACTTCTCGCCGCGCTTGCGGGCGGCTTCCTTGATCCAGCGCATCGACAGGGCGAGGCGGCGGACGGGACGGACTTCGACCGGCACTTGGTAGTTCGCACCGCCAACGCGGCGCGACTTCACTTCGACCATCGGCTTCACGTTGTTGATGGCAACGGTGAAGGCTTCGAGGGGGTCCTTGTCCGGGTTCTTCTTTTCGATGAAGTCGAGTGCACCGTAGATGATGCGCTCGGCAACAGCCTTCTTGCCGCCTTCCATGATCACGTTCATGAATTTGGACAGCTCGACATTGCCGTACTTGGGATCCGGCAGGATTTCACGTTTGGGGACTTCGCGACGACGTGGCATTTTCTTAACCTCTTTGCTTCAGTTGGCACCGTTTCCGGCACCGCGAGAGCCAGCTGGAACTCTCACTTACTCGACCCGACACTGGGTCACTTCGTTCGATGTACCCGCCAAGGTAACCGAACACCGTTTGTTTTTGACGACAGGAAGGCTTAAGCCTTCTTGGGACGCTTCGCGCCGTACTTGGAACGCGACTGCTTGCGGTCTTTCACGCCTTGCAGGTCCAGCGAACCGCGCACGATGTGGTAGCGCACACCGGGCAAGTCCTTGACACGACCGCCGCGAACCAGCACGACGCTGTGTTCCTGGAGGTTGTGGCCTTCGCCGCCGATGTAGGAGATGACTTCGAAGCCGTTGGTCAGACGGACCTTGGCAACTTTACGAAGCGCCGAGTTGGGCTTCTTGGGCGTCGTGGTATAGACGCGGGTGCAGACACCGCGACGTTGCGGCGAGTTCTGCATGGCAGGGCTCTTCGAATTGATCTTTTCGACCGTTCGACCCTGACGCACCAGTTGATTGATGGTTGGCATGAATGAATTAGTCCCAAAACGACCCGGCTTTGGCTGTGAAACCGCCCTGGCGCTTGACGTGACGCAAGGCAAGGGAGCCGGGAATAACGAAAACGTGAAACCCTTCGGAAAATTCCGAAAAGCCCACGAGTATAGCAAACGGGCTTGAAACGGCAAGGTCAGGCGCCACGGGCATCCCGCCGGCGGGCCGGTCTTGCCCTTTCTTACATGTGCGGGCTACTTGATCCAGAGCCGCACGGCATCCCAGGCGCGGCCGAAAACACCGGCCTGCTCGACCGCATCCAGGGCCACCAGCGGCACGTCAGCCACGGGCTGGTCGTCCAGCGTCACCTTGAGCGAGCCGACCGGCTGGAACTTGGTGAAAGGCGCCACCAGCGGATCGGGCCGCGACACCTGCGTCTTGATCTTGCTGGCGCTGCCCGCCGGCACGGCCACGACGATGGCTTCCGGACGACCCAGCTTCAGGGTGTTGTCCTTGCCCTTCCAGACGGCAGGCGTGGCGGCCGGCTGGCCGGCGTCGAACAGGCGGACGGCGTCGTAGGCCGTGTAGCCCCAGTTCAGCAGCTTCTGCGACTCGTTGGCGCGAACGGTCTCGCTCGAGGCGCCCAGAACGATCGACAGCAGGCGGCGGCCGCCGGTCAGGTTGGGGAAGTCGCGCTTGGCGGTGGCGATCATGCAGTAGCCCGCCGCATCGGTATGGCCGGTCTTCAGGCCGTCGACGGTGGGGTCGCGGAACAACAGCATGTTGCGGTTGGTTTCGTTGGTCGACGGCGTACCCGGGTAGCGGTACTTCTTGATGGCGTAGTACTTGGCCTCCTCGGGGAAGTCACGCACCAGGTGGGTGGCCAGGGTGCTCAGGTCCCGGGCCGTGGTGGTGTGGCCGGGCGTCGTCAGGCCTTCGGGGTTCTTGTAGACCGTGTTCTTCATGCCCAGCACCTTGGCCTGGGCGTTCATCATTTCGACGAAGTGCTCCACGGTGCCGCCCACGCCTTCGGCCAGCGCCACCGTGGCGTCGTTGCCCGACTGCACGATCAGCCCCTTGATCAGGTCTTCCACAGGCACCTGCATCTTGGGGTCGATGAACATGCGCGAGCCGGGCATCTTCCAGGCGCGCGGGCTGACCGGCAGCGTCTGCGTCAGCGAAATCTTCTTGGCGCGCAGCGCGTCGAACACGACGTAGGCCGTCATCAACTTGGTCAGAGACGCCGGCTCGATCGGGCTGTCGATGTCCTTCTGCGCGAGGATCTGGTTCGCGGTCACGTCGAGCAGCAGGTAGCTGCGGGCGGCAATTTCGGGGGGGGCCGGCACCTGGGCGGCGGCAATCAGGCTGATGGATGCGGCGGCGGTAATGACCAGCGCGCGAAGCGCACCAAGGAAACGATTCATCGGGAGTTCGGAGAGAGACGAAGACAGGCCTGCAAGGCCTTCACGCAGCGCCCGCGCGAAGATGGCGGGCAACAAGACTTTTGAGCAGCGGCAATTGTCCGTGAAAGAAATGGCCGCCCCCGGGGATGACTGTGACGGGAAGTGACTGCGGCCGCGCCCAATCCATCACGGCGGACAGGGCCACGGTGTCGTCGGCCTCGCCATGGATGACCAGCGCGCGCTCGTGCGCCTCGACCGGCAGCGGCGCCACCACATTGCGCGCGGCGGCGGTGCCGACCAGCACGATCTGCCGCACGTCGCGCGCGGCCCACAGCCTGGAAACGGCGCCGCTCGCGACAAAGGCCCCGAACGAGAAACCGGCAATTGCCAAGGGGCCTTCGGGCGCCAGCTGGCGGACGACATCCAGCATGTCTTCCAATTCGCCGCGCCCCTCGTCGTGCACGCCCTCGCTGGCACCCACGCCGCGGAAATTGAAGCGCACCGCGGTCCAGCCGCCGGCGACGAAAGCCCTGGCCAGCGTCTGCACCACCTTGTTGTCCATGGTGCCGCTGAAAAGCGGATGGGGATGGGCGATGACGGCAACGCCGCGCGGCGTCTCGGCGGGCTGGTCCCGCTGCACTTCGATGCGGCCGGCGGCGCCCTGGAGGGTGATCTTTTCTGTCTGGGAATTCATTGGCGCAAAGTACGAGCAGAGGGAGCGGCGGAAAGTTCAGCGCCCGATGTCGGGCGGCAGCAGCAGCCGCTCGACGACTTCGCCGTTCTTGAGGTGGGATTCGACGATCTCGTCGATGTCGTCGCCGTCGACGAAGGTGTACCAGACGGCCTCCGGGTACACCACCGCGACCGGCCCGCCCGCGCAGCGGTCGAGGCACCCGGCCTTGTTCACGCGGACCTTGCCGGGCCCGGAAAGCCCCGCTTCCTTGACCTTGGCCTTGCAGCGGTCGAAGCCCTCTTGCGCGTTGTGCAAGGCACAGGAGTCCTCGCCGTTCTTGCGCTCGTTGAGGCAGAAGAAGATGTGGCGGCCGTAATAGCCGGACGGCGCGGCGGTTGAGGAGTTGGGCATCCGCCGATTTTAGTGACCGCCCCTTGCGGCCAGCCCGCCATCGCCGCTGCCGCGCCCTCGCCGCGAGAGCGCCGCCACCACGTAGGCCAGCACGGCGAAGGGCCACGCCCAGCCCAGCCATTGGGCCAGTCCATGGAAGCGGATGAAGCGCCCCTGCTCCCACGTGGCCAGGGTCTGCGCGAAATACGCGCTCTCCGGCGCCTGGTTGAGCAGGCTGAGCTGCAGCACCAGCCCGGCGAGCAGCAAGGCCGCGCACAGCCGGCGCGGCGCCAGCAGCAGCAGCATGCCGGCAAAAAGCGCGGCCGCCATGCCGACCTGCACCGGCAGGTCCAGCCAGGCCCAGGCGTGCGTGGGCCCGTAGCTCAGCGCCGCCGACAACGCCGAGGCCGCCACGCCGGTCAGCAGGATCAGCGGCAGCATGATCGCGCGCTGCACGACGGAGCGCGCCACCAGGTAGCCCAGCAGGCAAGGCACCAGCGCCCCGAGCATCACGCACAGCAGTTCCACCGCGGGAACCAGAGGCTCGAGTTCGAACTGGCGCAGCGGCAGCCAGTCGATGAAGGGCGTGTCGAGCAGCCACTCGGAGATCGCGACCTCCAGCCGCTCGAACACCTGCCCGAGCCCGAAGGTGACAGCCGCCGGGAACAGCAGCGCAAACGGCCAGAGCGCCAGCAGCACCAGCCCGCCTCGGGATTCCTCGACGAACCACTGCGACCGCGCGCGGCTCCAGTGCGCAATGGCGCCGAGCCGCTCCAGCCCCGCCGCCAGCACGGCGCCGACGACCGTGCCCGCCGTGTTCAGGGCCAGGTCCACGTTCGAAGGAATCCGCACCGGCAGATAGCTCTGCAGCGTCTCCATCGAAAAGGCGATGGCCGCGCCGGCCGCCGTGGCACGCAGCACCACCCGCCACGCGCTGGCGCCGCCGCGCGTTCGAAGCACCGCCAGCGCGCACAGGAACCCGAAGGGCACGTAGCCCGCGACATTGACCGCGAAGTCGAAGCCCGTCCAGTACTTGGGCCAGGGCGCCCAAAGGTAGGCCCAGGGGGCGATGCCCTGGTCGCGCCAGTCGGCGAACGGATACAGGCTGGCGTAGACGATCAGCGCCGCATAAGCGAGCGCCAGCGGCAACGCGGCGGACTTGTGCGGCTTCTCCACCATGGCCACCATGCCTGCCGGTGTCAGAACGGCTTGACCACCACCAGGATCACGATGCCCAGCAGCAGCAGCACCGGCAGTTCGTTGAACCAGCGGAACCAGCGGTCGTTGCGCCGGTTTTCTCCCGCCACGAAGCGGCGCAGCAGCACACCGCAACCGTGGTGATAGCCGATGGCCACCAGCACCAGCGCCAGCTTGGCATGCATCCAGCCGTTGCCCGGGCCGCGTCCGATGCCGTAGCCCAGCCAGAGCCAAAGGCCGAAGCCGAGCGCCGGGACCGCCAGGAAGGTCGTGAACCGCAGAAGCTTGCGGGCCATCAGCAGAAGCCGATCGCGCTCGGCCTTCGACTCCGGCGGCACCATGGCCAAATTAACAAAGATACGCGGCAGGTAGAACAACCCGGCGAACCAGCTTGCGATGAAAACGATGTGGAGAGATTTGACCCAGAGCATGGCGGCAGTTTAGTGGCGCACCTCTTTTGCCCCTCTGAAACAAGGCTCTGGAAGACCTTCGGGCAAAAAAAAGCCCGACGTCTTCACGTCGGGCTGGGAAGCCCTTTTGCTGTCACACATCAAGGCACCCGCTCAGGGAGGAAAAGCGGGGAGCGGCAAGCCGCCCGCCTCAGAATTTAACAAAGACGAAACAAGGTTTCAAGCGACTGTGGCACTTTCTTTGACATTTAAACCAAAAATTTGAAAACCTTCGGCCTACGAATTACCGTAGTTGTCAGACAACCGGCTCCGCAGCGCCAGTACTGCGAAAGGTGGCTTCAGGCACAATTTTGGGCATATGAAGTCATCAAATTTACCTTTGGCCATGTTCCCCGCCGGCCGGCCACGACGCCTGCGCCGCGACGCATTCACCCGCAATCTGGTGCGCGAACATGCCCTGACGGTCAATGACCTGATCTACCCGGTCTTCGTGCAGGAAGGCGAGAAGCGGCGCGAGGCGGTGCCGTCGATGCCCGGCGTGGATCGCCTGAGCCTCGACCTGCTGCTGCCGGTTGCCGAGCAATGCGCCGAGGCCGGCATTCCGGTGATGGCGCTGTTCCCGGTGATCGACGCCGGCCTCAAGACGCCCGACGGCAGCGAGGCCTTCAACCCCGACGGGCTGATTCCACGTGTTGTCGCCTCCCTCAAGGCGCGCTTCCCGGAACTGGGCGTGATGACCGATGTCGCCCTCGACCCCTACACCAGCCACGGCCAGGATGGCGTGCTCGACGACACCGGCTACATCCTCAACGAGGAAACTGTCGAGCTCCTGGTGAAGCAGGCACTCACGCAATCGCAAGCCGGCGTGGACATCGTGGCCCCCAGCGACATGATGGACGGCCGCATCGGCGCCGTCCGCCAGGCGCTCGAAGCCCGGGGCGACATCCACACGCGCATCATGGCCTACAGCGCCAAGTACGCCAGCGCCTTCTACGGCCCCTTCCGCGACGCCGTCGGCTCGGCCTCGACGCTCGGCAAGAGCAACAAGAAGGTCTACCAGATGGACCCCGGCAACAGCGACGAAGCACTGCGCGAAGTGGCGCTCGACATCGCCGAAGGCGCCGACATGGTGATGGTGAAGCCCGGCATGCCGTACCTCGACATCGTGCGCCGCGTGAAAGACGAGTTCCGCGTGCCCACCTTCGCCTACCAGGTGAGCGGCGAATACGCCATGCTCAAGGCCGCCGCCCAGAACGGCTGGCTCGACCACGACGCCGTGGTGCTCGAAAGCCTCTTGGCCTTCAAGCGCGCCGGCGCCGACGGCGTGCTCACGTACTTCGCGCTCGACGCCGCGCGCCTCCTGAAGAAGTAACGGCCCGCCGGCACCGGGCATGCGCATTTTCGAAATCGACCGTTCGCGGGTCAGCGAACACGCGGCGCTGGCGCCGCTGGCCGTGCCGGGCGCGTGCGGCGCCGGCGGCTATCTCTGGATCTCGCTCACGCGCGAGGAATTCAAGGCCTCGCTGGCCGAAGTGCAGCAGATCCTGCAGACCCTCTGCCTGACGCAGCTGGTCGACCTGCACGTGGCCGACCTGCTCAACGAGCAGTTGCCCTCGCACTACGACTACACCTCGAAGTACGACGTGCTGGTGTTCCGGCGCCTGGCCAGCGGCAACGGCAACGCCAAGGGGACCGAGGCGCCGCCGCCAGCACCCCGCAGCGGCCCGCCGGTGCTGCGCCGGGTCGACACCCGCCCGGTCGGCTTTGCCGTGTTCGACCGCGTGCTGCTGTCGGTGCACCCCGAAGACGGCGCGGTGCGCGACGCCTTCGCCGCCCGCCTGCTGGCCGCCGCCTCGCCCGACGGCCAGGGCGCCCCCGCGCTCGACGTGCGCTCCACCTCGGCGCGGCTGCCGACGAGCCCCTCGGACCTGATGCTTCGCGTCATCAACCAGATCGTCGACAGCTACCTGGATCTGCGGCGCGAGCTCACCAAGCAGCTGGACCACTGGCAGACCGAGCTGATCGACCCGCGCAGCCGCTTCACCAACTGGAGCGCGCTGATGGAGGCACGCCAGTCGCTGCACCACCTGGACGAGATCTGCGAGGACCAGCGCGCCGCCATGCAGGACTGGATCGACTCTCTGGAGACCCTGCCCGTGCCCAAGGGCGAGGCGGAGCAGCGCGAGCGCGAACTCATCATGATCCGCAGCCGCGACGTGCTCGAGCACATCGAGCGGGTGGTGCACCACGTGCACCGGCTCGAGCAGAACGCCGAGACGGCGGTGCAGATGCATTTCAGCGTCCAGGGCCACCGCGCCAACGACATCATGCGGGTGCTGACGGTGCTGACCGCCGTGTTCCTGCCGCTGAACCTGATCGCGGGCATCTTCGGCATGAACTTCGAATTCATCCCGCTGGTACACAAGGCGGACGGCTTCTGGATCGCGATGACGTCGATGCTCGTCATCGCCGTGCTGCTGGTGCTGATTTTCTGGCGCAAGCGCTACCTCGCCCGCACGCGCTGATCGCCGCGCCCATGAAAAAAGGGGCCACGCTGCGCGCGTGGCCCCTTTTTCAATCCGGCGGCCCCGAAGGGCGGCCGTCTTGTCCGTCTTACTTGGCGGTTGCGCCAGCACCTTGCTGGGCTTGAACGCGAACGTCCATCGGGTGCTGCATGGTCGAGATGACCTTGCTGTTGACGCGCGAGCCGCCGGTCACGTTCTGGTCGGGAGCGTAGGCGGTGCGAACGGCTTCTGCCTGGACGATCGAACGGTCCTTCGACACGGCGACCGTTTCCGGGCCGCGCGAACCGCGGGTCACGTTCTGGTTCGGCGCCGATGCGGTGCGCACGGCTTCGGCGTTCACGTCGGCACGGCTCTTGGTCGAGACGGCGGTGTTCACGCCTTCGTAGGTTTCTGCTTGCGCGCCGGCGGCGGCGAACAGGGTCAGGGCGGCAGCTGCGAGGATTTGCGAGGTCTTCATATTCATTTCTCCTGGATGTTCGTTGGATCGTTTGTCCACCAGGCTTGCATGGTCGCTTGCCTGTGCAGCGAGTTTCGGGGCGAATCACATGGCCGAAACGCGCCAATCAGAGACACCGTGTTTCCTCTATTGAAACAATGACGACATGAAGGCATGCAAGCAAAAAGGCCGGACCGGTTCGCACCGGTCCGGCCCCTTGCAAATGCCTCTACGCCAGTGGCTACGGACGCCCGGTGCCGATCTGCGGCGGCACTTCACTGTTGAAGAAGGCGCGGCGGTCGAGGTTCTGGTTCGGCGCATGGGCGGCGGCCACGGCTTCGGCCCGAACCGACGCCCGGTCCCGCACGCCGGGCCGCGAGCGCAGGGGCTCCGGCACCACGTCGCCATAGATGTTGCCGGCGCGCGCCGCGGCGTCCGCCCCCGCCGCCACGTCGGCCCGGCTGGTCGTGGCCTGAAGCGGCTGAACCGGCGCGTAGCCCTGGGCCCGCACACCGGCGGCGGCCAGCATCGACAGGGCTGCTGCGGCAATGATGTTCGAGGTCTTCATGTCGGTTCCTTCGGTCAAGCGGCGGCGTGTAACCGAAGTGTCGCCCAATCCGGCTAGGAAAAACCCGGGAGAATCGAACCATCGCGTTCCCAAAACGGAAACAATGGGCTCATTCACATGGACAGTCTCGATCTGATCAGAACCTTCCGGGAAGTCGCCTCCCACGGCAGCTTTTCCCAGGCAGCCAAGAGGCTCGACATGTCGAAGGCCACGGTCAGCAAGTATGTGGCCGAGCTGGAAACCCGCTTCGGCGTGCGTCTCCTCAACCGCTCCACGCGCTCCGTGAGCCTCACCGACGCCGGCCAGCTGCTGCTGGAGCGCAGCACGCCGATGCTGGAGATGGTCGAGCTCACCCAGTCGGAACTGCAGGAGCGCGCCAGCCAGCCCAGCGGACGGCTGCGCATCTCGGCCCCGCACGGCATGGGCAGCGGCGAATTCCCGAACCTGCTGGCCGATTTCATGCGCTACTACCCCGACGTGACGATCAGCCTGCAGCTGACCAACCGCACCGTCGACCTCGCCGAGGAAGGCATCGACGTCGAGCTGCGCAGCGGTCCGGTCGAGGACGCCAACCTCATCGTGCGCAAGCTGCGGCTCATGAACATGGTGGTCTGCGCTTCCCCGGTCTACTGGAAGAAGCACGGCAAGCCCGAGCATCCGCGCGATCTTTCCAGCCACGAAGCCCTGACGTTCTCGCTGCTGGGCCAGCAGCCGGTCTGGCGCTTCGACGACAACGGCACGCCGCTCGACGTGCCGGTGAAAAGCCGCATGGACTGCACCGAAGGCGCGCCGCTCATCCGCGTGGCGATGCATGGTTTCGGCGTCATCTACCTGCCGTCGATCCTGGTGCAGTCGCACCTGGACCACGGCGAACTGGTGCCGGTGCTGCAGGACTACGCCCGCAAGGACATGTGGCTTTCGGCCGCCTACCTGCAGCGGCGCCACAACAGCGCCGCGCTGCGCGCGCTGCTCGACTTCCTGCAGACCCGCGTGGGCCCCGGCAGCACGCCGCGCAAGAGCCATTGAAAAACCCGGCAGCGCCGGGTTTTTTCATTCAGCGCGGCAACCCGCTCAGCCGAGATGCTTGGCGAAGAACGCCAGCGTGCGCTCGCGCGCCAGCTTGGCAGCGTCCGCGTCGTACGAACCGCGCTGGTCGCAGTTGAAGCCGTGGCCGACCGGGTACACATGCACTTCCACTTCGGGATGCGCCTTCTTGAAGGTCTCGATGGTGTCCAGCGGAATCCAGTGGTCCTGGTTGCCGAAGTGCGCGAGCACCGGCACCTTGGGCTGGCGAGCGGTTTCTTCCGGCGTGGTCATGCCGCCGCCGTAGTACGGCGCCGCCGCCGACAGGCCCGGCAGCAGCGCGGCCGCGCGCCACACCAGCAGGCCGCCCCAGCAGTAGCCGACGATGCCGACCTTGCCGGCCTTCGACGCATAGGCGATCGACGCCTCGATGTCCTGCAGCACGCCGGGCGCGGGCAACGCCTCGACCGCCGTCTTCAGGCCGAAGCCGTTCTTCATGTCATCGTCCGAATAGCCCAGCTCCACGCCCGGCTTGACGCGATGGAAGGTCGACGGCGCCACGGCGAGGTAGCCCTCGGCCGCATAGCCGTCGGCCACCGAGCGGATGTGCGAGTTCACGCCGAAGATCTCCTGCACCACGACCACCGCGCCGCGCGGCTTGCCCGCGGGTTCGGCCACGTAGGCGGGAAAAGTGAAGCCGTCCTTGGCGGTGAGATCGATGAATTGGCCCATGTGCTGTTACTCCTGGATGGTGAATCGAAACAGATAAATGAATGAATGAACGGACGCCGGGCTACGCGCGCAGCGCCCGTTCGACGAAGTCGAGGCGATCCTGCCCCCAGAATATTTCGCCATCGATCACGTAGCTCGGCGCGCCGAAGACCTGGATGTCGATGGCCTCCTGCGTGTAGGCCTCGTAGCGCTCCTGCACCGCCTGGCTCTGCGACTGCTCGGCGCGCTTGGCCGGCAGGCCGCACTCGGCGACCAGCGCTTCGAGCACGTTCGGGTCGCCGATGTTCCGCTCCTGCACCCACACCGCTTCGAACACCGCCGCGCACATGCGCAGGGCGGCGTCGGTGCCGTCGTGCAGGTCGACCGCGATGATCAGCCGGGCCGCGTCGTCCCCGGCGACCGGAAAGAACTTCGGCTTCGGATTCAGCGGCAGTCCCAGGTGGCGCGAGAAGCGCTCGAGTTCGACCAGCCGGTAGGCCTGCCGCTGCGGTGCCCGCTTGCCCAGCGGCAGCCCGCCCGACACCGGGAACACGCTGCCCATGTCGATGGGCCGCACCCGCACCGTGGCGCCCGCGGCCTTGGCGATCGCCACGAAGCGGGAATGTCCCAGATACGTCCACGGGCTCTGCGGAGGAAAGTAATAGTCGATCGTCTTGCTCGTGCTCATTCGCATGCCCCCGGTGATGTAATCAGCCGACGGTTTTAACTGACGCGCAGTTTCTCTGCAGGAGGTAGGTTTTGGACCAGGTGCTCTTGATCACGGGCGGCGGGCGCGGCATCGGCGCCGCCACCGCGCGGCTCGCCGCGAAGCGCGGCTATGCGGTCGCCGTCAACTACGCCAGCAATTCGCTGGCCGCCGACGAAGTGGTGCGCGCCATCCGCGCGGAAGGCGGCACGGCCATGGCGGTGCGGGCCGACGTGGGCGACGAGGCCCAGGTGCTCGCCATGTTCGAGCAGGTCGACGCCAAACTGGGCCGCCTCACCGCGCTGGTGAACAACGCGGGCATCGTCGACGTGACGGCCCGCGTCGACGAAATGAGCGTGGCGCGCCTGGAGCGCATGTTCCGCATCAACGTGATCGGCAGCTTCCTGTGCGCGCGCGAGGCCGTGCGCCGCATGAGCACGAGGCACGGCGGCACGGGCGGGGCCATCGTCAACGTTTCCAGCGGCGCCTCGCGCCTGGGCTCGCCGGGCCAGTACGTCGACTACGCCGCGAGCAAGGGCGCCATCGACACCTTCACCGTCGGCCTGGCCAAGGAAGTGGCGGACGAAGGCATCCGGGTGAACGCGGTGCGCCCCGGCGTGATCGACACCGAGATCCACGCCTCCGGCGGCCTGCCCGACCGCGCCGCCGCGCTGGGCCCGCAGATCCCGATGAAGCGCGCCGGCACCGCCCACGAGATTGCCGGCGCCATCCTATGGCTGCTGTCGGCAGAGGCCAGCTACACCACGATGGCATTGCTCGACGTCACCGGAGGCCGCTGAGCCATGAGCACATCGATGGACCTGATCAAGCCGCTGGTCACGCTGGTGGCCATCGTCAACCCGCTGGCCATCGTGCCTTTCTTCATCCACTACACCCAGGGCTACAGCGACGCGCAGCGCCGCCACACGGTGCGCATGTCGGCCTTCAGCGCGTTCGTGGTCATTGCCGTGAGCGCGCTGCTGGGGCTGCAGCTGCTGTCGTTCTTCGGCATCTCGATCGCGAGCTTCCAGGTCGGCGGCGGGCTGCTGCTGCTCATGAGTTCGCTGTCGATGCTCAACGCCAAGCCGGCCGAGAGCAAGACCAACGTCGAAGAGCTGCGCGCCACCGAGGTCAAGGCGTCGATGGGCGCGTCGATTGCCGTGGTGCCGCTCACCATTCCGCTGCTCACCGGGCCGGCCACCATTTCCACCGTGGTGATCTACGCCGACAAGGCGCAGCACCTGTGGGAGCTTGCCATCCTGGTGGGCTACGGCGTGGTGGTGGCGCTGGCGACCGCCCTGGCGTTTTCGCTCGCGCAGCCGATCGCGCGCGTGCTCGGCAAGACCGGCATCAACATCATGACGCGGCTGATGGGCCTGATCCTCGCGGCGCTCGCGGTCGAGGTGATGGCCGACGGCCTGGGCAAGCTGTTCCCGATCCTGAACAAGATCGGCTGAGCCTTCAGGCCAGCATCTTCTCGATGATCTTCCAGTGCACCGGCTCCACCGGCGTGATCGACAGCCGGTTGCCCTTGCGCAGCACCACCAGGTCGGCCAGCTCGGGCCTGGCGCGCAGCTCGGGCAGCGCCAGCAGCCGCGTCTTGCGCAGCGCCTGCACGTCCACCAGCAGCCAGCGCGGATCTTCCGGCTTGGCGCCCGCGTCGTAATAGGGCGACTTCGGGTCGAACTGCGTCGGGTCGGGCTTGATGCCCGAGGCCACCCGCGCGATGCCGGCAATGCCCGGCTCCGGGCAGCTCGAGTGATAGAAGAGCACGCCGTCGCCGACCTTCATGCCGTCGCGCATGAAGTTGCGTGCCTGATAGTTGCGCACGCCGGTCCACGCCACGGTGGCGTCGGGCGCGGCGAGCGCATCGTCGATCGAGACCTCGTCGGGCTCGGATTTCATCAACCAGAAACTGGGGGAATGGGTGGGCATGGTCCCGTCATGGTGTCACATAGTCCGAGACCACCACCCACTTGCCGTCCTTGATCTGCGACAAGCGTGACTGGTCGTTGCCCAGGCGCTTGGTGGCCGTGTAGGTGCTCTTCGGGCTGCCGAACATGTCGGGCTCGAAGGTGATGCTGTCCATCGCCTTGATGAAGCTGTCGGTCGTGAGGTTCGGGCCGGCCTTGGTCGCGGCCTTGATGAACGAGTCGATGATCACGTAGCCGTACACCGAGAACACGGTCGGGTCTTCGTTGAACTTGGTCTTGTACTTGTTGGCCCAGAAGCGCAGCGGCTGCGATTGCTCGTCGGTGTAGGGGTTCTGCACCGTCATGGTGGCGTAGACGCCGTCCATCGCCTTGCCGCCGAGCTTGTGGATCAGGTCGGTGTAGGCCGCGCTGGAGCCCAGGAAGGTCGGGTTGAAGCCGGTCTTGCGCGCCTCGCCCACGGTGCCGATGGTCTCGCGGATGATGGTGCCGAGCACCACGAGGTCGCAGTTGGCGGCCTTCATCTTCGCGACCTGCGAGCTGAAGTCGGTGGCGCCGCGCTTGAACGAAGTCTTCTCGGCCAGCTCCATGCCCGCGGCCTTCAGGCCCGCCTCGGCGCCGCGCTGCACCTCCAGGCCGAACTCGTCGTCCTGGTAGATGGTGCAGACCTTCTTGGCGCCCTTGTCCTTGATCATCTTCGGCAAGGCCAGGCGGATCTGGTCGTAGTAGGTGGCGGCGAACGAATACTTCAGCCGGTTCAGCGGCTCGTACATTTCGCGCGCCGCGGTGATGGGCATGTAGTTGATGACGTTCTTGTCGAACTGCACCGGCATCGCCGCCATGTTCTGCGCCGTGCCGATGTGGCCGGCCATGATGAAGATCTTTTCCTGGTTCACCAGCTTCTGCGCGGCCAGCACGGCCTTCTTCGGGTCGTAGCCCGAATCTTCCACGAACAGCTTCAGCTTGCGCCCGTTGACGTTGCCCTGCTCGTTGAGTTCGTCCACGCGCAGCTGCATGCCGTTGCGCGCCTGCTTGCCGAAGCCCGCCAGCGGGCCCGACAGGTCCTGGATGGTGCCGATGCGGATCTCGTCCTTGGTCACGCCCTGCTGCTGTTGCGCGGACGCAAGCGTCGCGGTCAGGCCCAGCACGGCCAGCGTCGTCAGAGTCTTGAGCTTCATGCGGTTGTCTCCTCGGGTTGACGAAAAAAACGGATCACCGGTACATGGCTTCTATGCGCTCGGCGTACTTGGTCTGCACCAGCTTGCGCTTGAGCTTCATCGTGGGCGTGAGCTCCTCGTCCTCGGCGCTCAGCTGCGTCTCGAGCAGGAAGAATTTCTTGATCTGCTCCACGCGCGCGAACTTGGCGTTGACGCGGTCGATCTCGCCCTGTATTAGGTCCAGCACTTCCTTCGTGCGCGTCAGGCTCTCGTAGTTGCTGAACGGCACGTCGTTGTCCTGCGCAAACTTCTCGACGTTCTCCTGGTCGATCATGACGATCACCGTGAGGTAGGGCTTCTTGTCGCCGATCACCACGGCGTCGGTGATGTAGAGGCTGAACTTGAGTTCGTTCTCCAGCTCGCTCGGCGTGACGTTCTTGCCACCTGCCGTGATGATGATGTCTTTCATCCGGTCGGTGATGCGGAAATACCCGTCCTCGTCCATCACGCCGACGTCGCCCGTGTGCAGCCAGCCTTCGGCGTCGATCGTCTCGGCCGTTTTCTCCGGCAGGTTGAGGTAACCCATGAAGACATTGGGGCCGCGCACCAGGATCTCGCCGGTGACCGGGTCGATGCGCACCTCGTTGTAGCCCGTGGCCGGCCCGATGGAGCCGGGCTTGATGCGCGTCGCCGGCACCGCGGTGGAAGCGCCGCAGGACTCCGTCATGCCCCACACCTCCAGCATCGGCACGCCGAGCGCCAGGTACCACTTGACCAGCTCGGGCGAAATCGGCGCCGCGCCCGTCACGAGAAAGCGCGAGCGATGGATGCCGATGAGCTTGCGCGCGTTGTCCAGCGCCAGCAGCCGCGCGAGCCTGAACTTGAGCTTGAGCCCCGCGCCGACCGGCTCGCCGGCCAGCACTTTCGCCGCGATGGCTTCACCCACGCCGATGCTCCACCTGTAGGCGGCCTGCTGCAGCGGGCTCGCTTCCTTCAGCGCGATCATCACGCCCGAATAGAACTTCTCCCACACGCGCGGCACCGCGGTGAACACGGTGGGCGCGATCTCGCGCACGTTCTCCGGCACGGTCTCGGGGTTCTCGACGAAGTTGAGGATGGAGCCGGTGTACATAGCGAAGTACTCACCGCCCATGCGCTCGGCGATGTGGCACAGCGGCAGGAAGCACATGCGCTCGTCTTTCTCGTCCTGCGCGATGAGCGTGTTGTAGCCGCGCGCGGTGTACACCAGCCCCGCGTGGCTGTGCATGGCGCCCTTGGGCTTGCCGGTGGTGCCCGATGTATAGACGAGGATGGCGAGGTCTTCGGGCCGGCAGGCGGCCACGGTGCGCTCCACCGCCCGCGGATCGGCCGACAGGCGCGCGCGCCCGAGTTCGCGCAGCGCATCGAGGCTCATCACGCCCGGGTCGTCGAGGTCGCGCAGGCCTTCCATGTCGAACACCACGATGCGGCGCAGGCCCGGCAGGCCGGCGCGCACTTCGAGCGCCTTGTCGAGCTGCTCGTCGTCTTCCACGAAGAGCACGGTGGTGCGCGAGTCTTCGCACAGGTAGTGCACCTGCGAGGCGGCGTCGGTCGGGTAGATGCCGTTGGACACGCCGCCGCAGCTGAGCACGGCCAGGTCTGCCAGCACCCATTCGATGACGGTGTTCGACAGGATGGAGGCGCACTCGCCGGGCGCAAAGCCGATGGCCTGCAGGCCGGCCGCGATCTCGCGCACGGCGTCGGCGGTCTGGTGCCAGCTCCAGCTGCGCCAGATGCCGAGCTCTTTCTGCCGCATCCAGACGGTGTCGCCGCGCTGCTTGACGGCATTCCAGAACATCGCGGGAATGGTGTCGCCGGGCACGACGACGTCGAGGCGCGGTTCGAAGGTATTGAGGTCCCAGAGTCCTTGCATGGCGGCAGCTACCTCCAGGTCTTCTTCTTTTTCCAGCGCCGCTCGCCGCGCACGCCGTCGTCTTTCACGCCGAGATAGAACTCCTTGATGTCTTCCTTTTCCCTCAGGCGTTCGCAGGAGTCTTCCATCACGATGCGGCCGTTCTCCAGCACGTAGCCGTGGTCGGCCGCATTGAGCGCCATGTTGGCGTTCTGCTCGACCAGCAGGATGGTGGTGCCGCGCTCGCGGTTGATGCGCACGACGATCTCGAAGATTTCCTTCGTCAGCTTGGGGCTCAGGCCGAGGCTGGGTTCATCCAGAAGAATGAGATGCGGCGCGGCCATGATGGCGCGCGAGATGGCCAGCATCTGCTGCTGCCCGCCGGAAAGAAGGCCCGCGTCCTGCGTCGCGCGTTCGCGCAGGATGGGAAAGTAGGCATAGACGGTTTCCATGTCGCGCGCCACGCCGTCGCGGTCCTTGCGGGTGTAGGCGCCCATCAGCAGGTTGTCCTTCACCGACAGCAGCGGAAACACTTCGCGTCCTTCGGGCACGTGGCTCAGGCCTTGCTGGACGATGTAGGCCGGGTCCTTGGCGGTGATGTCCTTGCCCTGGAATTCGATGCTGCCTTTTCTCGGGTCGATGATTCCGGAGATGGTCTTCAGGATCGTGGTCTTGCCTGCGCCGTTCGAGCCCAACACCGTTGCGATCTCGCCCTGCCTTACTTTCAGGCTCACGCCTCGGATGGCCTTGATGGGGCCGTAGGCGCTTTCGACGTTGAGCAACTGGAGCACGGTGTCGCTCATCTTTGTCTTCCTGCGTTCGGGGAGCGGCGTTGGGGCCCCTGTCTCCGGCGGGCCGACGTCACCGGCCCTTCGGGCTTCCCTGCGCTGCTCGCGACGGGCGGGGTCTCGCAGAACTCGCTTCGCTCAAACAGCTGCGAGCCCTGATCCGCCCGCCGCTGCGCTGCTCGGCGGTGCCTCAACGGCCCACCGGAGACAGGGGCCCCAACGCCGTGGACACGCTCAAGTAGTTTCCAACCCCGGCCAAGCCCGGTGTGCGGTGCGGGGCGGGCGCCCCTTCTGTGCCGCTGAGGAACGCAGCTTTCCGCGGATAAGGGCCCGCCCTTGTTTGAGCGAAGCGAGTTTGGGCGGGACCCCGCGGAAAGCGAGCACCGGAAGGGAGCCCGAAGGGCCGGCATAGTGGGGGCGCCCGCCCCGCACCGCACACCGGGCGTCCCCAAAGAGGCAACGAACAAGGCATTCAAGCCGCCACCCTCCTCAAGCTGCTCACGTCGTCCACAGTCCCAAGGTAGGCCTCGACAACACGCGGATCAGCCTGCACCTCACCGGGCGTTCCAGTAGCCAGCACCTCCCCCATGTTCATCGCAAGCACCCGGTCGGACACCTTGGAAACAAGCGACATGTCGTGCTCGACCATCAGCACCGACACCCCCAGCTCATGCTGGATGTCCTGGATCCAGAAAGCCATGTCCGCCGTCTCTTCGACATTGAGCCCCGACGACGGCTCGTCGAGCAGCAGCAGCTTGGGCTCCGTGCACAAGGCACGTGCAAGCTCGACGACCTTGCGAACGCCATAGGGCAACCCCGCCACCATCGAATCGCGATGGTGCTGCAGGTCCAGCAGCTCGATCACCTGCTCTGCCTTCTCCCGCGCGGCGATCTCCGCACGCCGCGTCGCAGGCGTGAAGAACACCTCGCTCCAGAACCCCGTATGCCGATGCGTGTGCCGGCCGATCAGCAGGTTGTGCAACACCGTCGCATGCTCGAACAACTCGATGTTCTGAAAGGTCCGCGCAATGCCCAGCGCCGCAATCGCGTGCGGCGCCTGCTGCGTCAGCGCCAACGGGCCGCCCGCCTCGCCATGCCACGTGATCTCGCCCGTGGTCGGCGTGTAGATGCGGCTGATCAGGTTGAACACCGTCGTCTTGCCCGCACCGTTCGGACCGATCAGCGTGAACACCTCGCCGCGCCGCACGTCGAAGCTCACCTTGTTGACCGCCAGCACGCCGCCGAAGCGCACGCTCAGCTCCTTCGCGGAAAGAAGAATGTCGCCGCTGCTCATCTCAATCGGTCCGACTTGGTGAACGACTTCTGCCGCTTGAACAACCCCTTGCGGTAGAACGGAAAGAGCTGCAGCCAGGTCCGGATCTTCAGCCAGCGCCCGTACAAGCCCAGCGGCTCGAACAGCACGAACGCGATCAGCACGAGCCCATACACCAGCCCCTGCAGCCCCGGCGCCTGTCCGATGGCCTCCGGCAGCCAGTCCTTGCCGATCGAAATCAGCTGCGGCATCGCAATCAGGAAGATCGCGCCCAGGAACGCGCCGTGCACCGAGCCGAGCCCGCCGATCACCACCATCAGCAGCAGGTCGATCGACTGCAGGATGCTGAACTGGTCGGGCGAAATGAAGCTCAGCTTGTGCGCATACAGCGCGCCGCCCAGCCCCGCGAGCGCGGCCGAGATCGCGAACGACATCGTCTTGTAGCGCGCCAGGTGAATGCCCATGCTCTGCGCAGAAATCTCCGAATCGCGGATGGCGACGAAGGCACGGCCCGTCGGCGAGCGCAGCAGGTTCAGGATGCCGAGCGTGGCCAGCACCGCCACCACCAGGCAAAGAAAGTAGAAGCCGTCGCCCGAGCCCAGCGACCAGCCGAAGAGCTGCGGCGACTTCACGTGCAGCCCCGCGTTGCCGCCCGTCACGCTCTCCCACCGCGCGAACACTTCTTCCACGATGAAGCCGAAGGACAGCGTCGCAATGCCCAGGTAGATGCCCTTCACGCGCAACGCCGGCAACGCGACCACTACGCCCACAGCCGCCGACAGCCCTGCGGCAGCCACCAGCGCCAGCGGAAACGGTACGCCCAGGTTCGTCAGCACGCCCTGCGTGTAGGCCCCAGCCCCCAGGAACGCCGCATGCCCGATGGAGAACTGCCCGGTGAAGCCGGCCAGCAGCATCAGCCCCAGCCCGACGATGCCGTAGATCAGCACGAAGGTCAGCTGCGCGAGCCAGTACTCGTCGATGACCCATGGCGCGGCGATGAGGAACGCAACGAGCAGGCCGTACCAGAACACATGGCCGCCGTGCCGCGCGAGGCGGATGTCCTGGTCGTAACTCGTTTTGAAGATGAAGCGCATATGAGATCTAAACCTTCTTGCGCAGCTTCTCGCCGAACAGGCCGTTCGGCTTGATCATCAGCATCAGCAGCACCACGATGTACGGCGCCGTGTCCTTGAAACCGTCGGGCAGGTAGAAGCCCGCGAAGGACTCGACGATGCCGATGACCAGCCCGCCGACGATCGCGCCCGGCAGGCTGCCGAAGCCGCCCACCACCGCCGCCGGAAAGGCCTTCAGCCCGATGAAGCCCATGTTGGCGTGCACGAAGGTGATGGGCGCGAGCAGCATGCCCGCGATGGCCGCGACCGCCGCCGCCAGGCCCCACACCAGCCCGTTGAGCCGCTTCACCGGAATGCCCATGTAGTAGGCGGCCAGCTGGTTCTGCGACGAGGCCTGCATCGCGATGCCGAGCTTGCTGTAGCGGAACATCGCGAACAGCAGGCCGCACAGCACGGCGGTGGCGATGATGATCGCGAGCTGTTCCAGGTTGACCACCAGCTCGCCCAGCTTCCAGATCTGGTCCTTGTAGGGCACGGCCAGCGTGTGCGTCTCGGTGCCGATGCCGGGCACCATGGTGACGACGCCGCGCGCCACGTAGGCGATGCCGATGGTCAGCATGACGATCGAGAACTGCGGCTGCCCGAGGATCGGCCGGATCACCACCAGTTCCAGCAGCACGCCGAAGGCCGCCATCGCCACCACCGCGAGGATGGCCGCCAGCCAGAACGGCATGCCGAACAGCGACATGCCCGCGAACGCACCGAAGGCGCCGAGCATCATCAGGTCGCCCTGCGCGAAGCTCACCGTCTCCGTGGCCTTGTAGATCAGCACGAAGCCCAGCGCGATCAGGCCGTAGATGCAGCCTTGCGCAATGCCCGACAGCAGCAGTTGAAGGATCTGCATGCCCGTCGCCCGCGCTACTGCCGGAACCCGCCGGCCAGGTCGTGCAGCGCGAGGCGGCGCGAGCCTGCCACGATGTCGCTGGGCTTGAGGCCGTAGACCTGGCGGATCGAATGGCTGAAGTGGGTGGAGTCGGGGTAGCCGGTGTCGAGTGCGATGTCGGTGAGCGTGCTGCCCTGCTGCACGTAGCGCAGCAGGCTGCGCGCGCGCTTCCAGGCGCGGAATGCCCGAAAGGCCATGCCGGTCTCCTGCTTGAACAGGTGCAGGAAGCGCGAGAACGACAGGTGCACCGAGGCCGCGCACTCCTCGGCCGACATCGCGGCGGCAGGGTCTGCGTTGATGGCGTCGGCCACCTTGCGGATGCGCGCATCGAGCGCGCGCGGCGCGAGCGCCTCGCCGAAGAACAGCGCGTCGAAGTCGAAGCCCTCGAAGTTCATGCCGCGCGCCGAAGCCGCCAGCAGGTGCGCGTGGGCATCGCGCACGCGCTGCACGAAGGCCGGCGAATCGACCGGGCCGCAGTGCTGCATGAACGCCGGCAGGCGCGCGGGGTCGACCGACTCCGACTCGACCAGCAGGTTGAAGATCAGCGGATGCGCGCTCTCCACCTGGTGCGGCACGTGCGGCGGCACGACGATGAATTCACCGGTGAGCCATGCGCCGCCACCCACGCGGATGCGGTTCGGCGGCGCGCCGGCGGGCGACACGTACACGCCGTGCCCGCCCATCGTGCGCTCGGCGGCGGCGCCGAGCAGGCCGGCATAGAACACGCGGTGCGGCGTGAGCCACATCAGGCGTTCGCCCTGCCGTGCGGCGCCGCTCAAGCTGGTGTGCGCTGGCGGCGGCGTCCTCGTTCGCTGCATGGTGTTTGTCTCCTGCATCGGTGGACTGCCACTCTGCGGTGGCGTCTTTGTTGGCTGGATCGTAGCGGCGCGGGCCGTCTGCGCGGCATCGATTTGCGCGGGGACTTTCCCTAGGCCATCGCTACGCCGCGGCAAAGGCGCGGCGCAGTTCGCCCGCGCACAGCGCCACCGCGGTGTTGGCCTCGTCGAGCACCTTGCCCATCGGCACGAAGCCGTGGATCTGCCGCTCGAAGCACACGTACACCGCTCGGTTGCCGGCGGCGGTGAGCGCATCGGCATACGCGGCGCCTTCGTCGCGCAGCGGGTCGTAGCCGGCGGTGATCACCAGGGCCGGCGGCAGCTTCGACAGGTCGGGGTGCAGCAGAGGCGAGGCGCGCCAGTCGACGTCGTGCGCCGGGTCGGTGATGTAGTGGTCGTGGAAGTAGCTCATGGTGTCGCTGGTCAGCAGATAGCCCTGCCCGTTGCTCTGGTGCGAGGGGTGCACGCGGCGCATGTCGGTGGCCGGGTAGATCAGCAGCTGGAAGGCGATGGACAGGTCCCCCGCATCGCGCGCGGCGATCGCCACCACGGCCGCGAGGTTGCCGCCCGCGCTGTCGCCGCCCACGGCCAGGCGGCTCGCATCGAGCCCCAGCGTCGCGGCCTCGCGGCGCACCCAGCGGGTGGCGGCCAGCGCGTCGTCGAAGGCGGCGGGAAAGCGGTGCTCCGGCGCCATGCGGTAGTCGACCGCGACCACCGCGCAGCCGGCGCCGTTGGCCAGTTCGCGGCACAGCACGTCGTGCGTGTCGAGGTCGCCGATGACCCAGCCGCCGCCGTGGTAGTACACCAGCACCGGCAGCGGGCCGGCGCCCGAACCCAGCGGCCGGTACAGGCGCACCGGGATGGTGCCGTGCGGGCCGTCGGCCGCGAGGTCGCGCACCTCGGCCACTTCGGCCGGCAGCGGCTGGGTGGCGGTGCGCCGATCGCGGTAGAAGGCCCGCGCATCGGCGGGCGAGAGGGTGTGCGTCGGCGGAATGCCGCGCGCCTCGATGAGGTCGAGCAAGGCGCGAGCCTGGGGATGCAGCATGGTGTCTCCGGTGGATTCGCCCGACCATGCCCGCGCCATCGCGGCGCGGCTTGCGGAAACTGGCTACGCCCCGCTCAGGCCTTGCGCGGCTTCACGCGCGAGGCGGCTTCCTTGGCGAGCTTGCGGGCCGTGTCGGTGTCGCCCGCGTGCACCAGCGCCACGCCCATGCGGCGCTTGGTGAAGCTCTCCGGCTTGCCGAACAGGCGGATGTCGCTGCCGGGCACCTGCAGCGCGTCGGCCACGCCGTCGAAGGCGATGCCGGTGGCGTCCACGCCGCCGTAGATCACCGCGCTGGCGCCCGGGCTCTTGAGCGATGTGTCCACCGGCAGGCCGAGGATGGCGCGCGCATGCAGCTCGAATTCGTTCTGCCACTGCGTGGCCATGGTGACCATGCCGGTGTCGTGCGGGCGCGGGCTCACTTCGCTGAACCACACCTCGTCGCCCTTCACGAACAGCTCCACGCCGAACAGGCCCTGGCCGCCCAGGTCGGCCGTGACGGCCTGCGCGATCTGCTGCGCCTTCTGCAGCGCGGCGGGGGCCATGGGGTGGGGCTGCCAGCTTTCGACGTAGTCGCCGCTCACCTGCACGTGGCCGATGGGGTCGCAGAACTTCGTTTCCAAGGCGCCGGAGGCATCCTTGGCGCGCACGGTCAGCAGGGTGATCTCGTAGTCGAAGTCGATGAAGCCTTCGACGATCACGCGGCCATGGCTCACGCGGCCGCCGGCCATGGCGTAGTCCCAGGCCTTCTGCACGTCGGCCGGGCCGTCGATCTTGCTCTGGCCCTTGCCGGAGCTGCTCATCACGGGCTTGACGATGCAGGGGTAGCCGATGCCCTCGTCGATGGCGGCCTGCAGCTCGGCCAGCGAGTCGCAGAACTTGTAGGGGCTGGTGGGCACGCCCAGCGTCTCGGCGGCCAGGCGGCGGATGCCTTCGCGGTCCATCGTGAGGCGGGCGGCGCGGGCGGTGGGAATGACGCGCACCACGCCGGCGTCTTCGAGCTGCTGCAGCATGGGCGTGGCGATGGCCTCGATCTCGGGCACCACCAGCGCGGGCTTCTCGGCCTCGATCAGCGCCTTGAGCTGCTCGGGGTCGCTCATGGTGATGGTGCGGGCATGGTGGGCCACCTGCTGGCCGGGGGCGTTCTCGTAGCGGTCGACGGCGATGGTCTCGACGCCGAGGCGCTGCAGGGCGATCAGCACCTCCTTGCCGAGTTCACCGGAGCCGAGCAGCATCACGCGGGTGGCGGAGGGGGAAAGGGGGGTGCCGAGGGTGGTCATGGTCGGGGATCGGGAAAAGAGGGGAAAAAAGCAACCGCAGCACTGTAAGCCACCCGCGCGGCGCAGGTGTCACACGCGGCAACGGCGGGGCCGTGGGGCTGATTCACAATCGATGTTCCTGCCGCGGCGACCGCCCCGTGCACCCCACTTTTTCGTTTCTTCAAGGAGTTCTCTCATGGCTATCCAGACTGTCGGCATCATCGGCGCCGGAACAATGGGCAACGGCATCGCGCAGGCCTGCGCGGTGGCCGGCGTGAAGGTGGTGATGGTCGACATCGCCCAGGCGGCGGTCGACAAGGGCCTGGCCACGGTGTCGGGCAGCCTCGACCGCCTCATCAAGAAGGAAAAGCTCACCACCGAGCAGAAGACCGCCGCGCTGGCCCTCATCCAGGGCTCCACCAGCTACGAAGACCTGAAGAGCGCGCAACTGGTCATCGAGGCGGCCACCGAGAACCACGCGCTCAAGCTCAAGATCCTCAAGCAGGTCGACGAGATGCTGGCGCCCGAGGTCATCATCGCCTCGAACACCTCGTCGATCTCGATCACGCAGCTGGCCGCCGCCACCTCGCGCGCCGACCGCTTCATCGGCATGCACTTCTTCAACCCGGTGCCGATGATGGCGCTGGTGGAGCTGATCCGCGGCTACCTCACGAGCGACGCCACGCACGACACGGTGAAGGAACTGGCCGAGCGCCTGGGCAAGTCGCCGATCACGGTGAAGAACGCGCCGGGCTTCGTGGTCAACCGCATCCTGGTGCCGATGATCAACGAGGCTTTCTTCGTGCTGGCCGAAGGCATCGCCACGGCGGAAGACATCGACGCCGGCATGAAGCTGGGCTGCAACCAGCCCATCGGCCCGCTCGCGCTGGCGGACATGATCGGCCTGGACGTGTGCCTGGCGGTGATGGAGGTCTACCTCGAGCAGTTCGGCGACTCCAAGTACCGCCCCTGCCCGCTGCTCAAGGAAATGGTGGCGGCGGGCCAGCTGGGCCGCAAGACCGGCCGCGGCGTGTACACGTACTGAGCCGCGCAGCCATAACGACAACACGGAGACAACACCGATGACCGCGACCCCCACCACCCCGCCCGCAGAAGGCTGCATCGACACCCAGGTGCTCGGCCACGTGCTGCTGATCGGCATCAACCGCCCGGCCAAGCGCAACGGCTGGACGCCGCCGATGTTCAGGCAGCTGGCCGAGGCCTACACCCGGCTCGACGACGACCCGGACCTGCGCGTGGGCGTGCTGCATGCGTTCGGCGACCACTTCACGGCGGGCCTCGACCTGCCTGCGGTCACCGAGTACATGAAGCGTGGCGAGAAGGCCATTCCCGCCGGCCTGGTGGAGCCGCACGACTTCGGCCTGCCCGGCTACCGCCGCCGCACCAAGCCGATGGTGGTGGCCGTCAAGGGCATCTGCTTCACGGTGGGCATCGAACTGATGCTGGGCGCGGACATCGTGGTGGCGGCAGACAACTGCCGCTTCTCGCAGATGGAAGTGCAGCGCGGCATCATGGCCACGGGCGGCGCCACGCTGCGCATGGCCGAGCGCGCGGGCGTGGGCAACGCGATGCTGCACCTGCTCACGGCCGACGAGTTCGACAGCGCCGAGGCCTATCGCCTCAACTTCGTGCAGAAGGTGGTGCCGGCCGGGCAGGAGCTCGATGCGGCGCTGGCCATCGCCCAGCGCATCGCGGCGCAGGCGCCGCTGGCGGTGGTGGCCACGCGGCTCAACGTGATCAAGGCGGTGGAGCAAGGTCCGCTGGCGGCGGTGTCGGAATTCATCGAGACGCAGAAGCGCCTGTCGAACAGCGAGGACGCGGTCGAAGGCGTGCGCTCTTTCGTCGAACGCCGGCCCGCGCGCTTCAGCGGCCGCTGATTCCCCCGTCTTCACCCAGAACAACAAACAACATGTCCGTCTTCATTCGCACGGCGCTTGCCGCTGCATTCACCCTGCTCGCCGTGAACACCACTTCCGCCCAGACCTCCACGCCCGCCGCGCTGCCGGACCCCGCGGCCACTTCGGTCGACGCGATGGGCTGGATGAAGGGCTTCCCGCCCCCGCCCGACAAGCTCATCACCTTCGACAACCCGGCCGGCGGCGTGTTTCCGCGCACCCGCTGGAGCTTCTCGCACGTGCGCGAGACCGTGCCC
Organism: Variovorax sp. PMC12; assembly: GCF_003019815.1. NCBI lineage: Bacteria > Pseudomonadati > Pseudomonadota > Betaproteobacteria > Burkholderiales > Comamonadaceae > Variovorax > Variovorax sp. PMC12. Next base: position 4,568,490 of record NZ_CP027773.1, on the reverse strand, counting down.
ACCGTCAACGTGTGGCGCGGCGCCGGCGCGGCCAGCCCGCTGCCGTCGGGGACCTCGCCGGTCCAGATCGAGGCCGTCACGTTCAAACCCCTGGGCAGCGACCAGACGCTCAACTTCGCCCAGATGATCTCCGGCACCTACACCGACGGCATCCTCGTGATGCACCGCGGCAAGGTGGTCTACGAAAAGTACTTCGGCGCGCTCACGCCCGAGCGTCCGCACATCGCGATGTCGGTCACCAAGTCCTTCGTGGGCACGCTGGCCGCCATCCTCGCGGACGAAGGCAGGCTGGATCCGGCCGCGCCCGTCACCAGATACATCCCCGAGCTGAAGGACACGGCATACGGCGACGCCACCGTGCGCCAGGTGATGGACATGACCGTGGGCGTGCACTACTCCGAGAACTACGCCGACCCCAAGGCCGAGATCTGGGACTACGCCCGCGCCGGCGGCATGCTCACCCAGGGCCAGAACTACACCGGACCGAAGTCGTTCTACGAATTCCTGGTCACGCTGAAGAAGGAAGGCGAGCATGGCGATGCCTTCGCCTACAAGACCGTCAACGCCGAGGTGCTGGCCTGGATTCTTCGCCGCGCCAGCAACCAGTCGCTGGCCGACCTGCTGAGCGAGAAGATCTGGCGGCGCATCGGCGCCGAGCAGGACGCCTACTTCATGGTCGACCGCATCGGCACCGAGTCGGGCGGCGGCGGCCTGAACACCGTGCTGCGCGACCTGGCCCGCTTCGGCGAGACCATGCGCAACGACGGCCGCGCGTCCAACGGCCAGCAGGCCATTCCGAAGGCGGTGGTGGAAGACATCCGCCGCGGCGGCGACCCGGCCAAGTTCGTCAAGGCCGGCTACCCGCTGCTGCAGGGCTGGTCTTACCGCGACATGTGGTGGGTCTCGCACAACCCGCATGGCGCCTACATGGCGCGCGGCATCCACGGCCAGAGCATCTATGTGGACCCGAAGGCCGAGATGGTCATCGTGCGCTATGCGGCGCATCCGGTGGCGGCCAACGGCGCGAACGACCCGCTGACGCTGCCCGCGTTCCAGGCGATGGGCGAGGCGCTGATGCGCCGCTGAGCCCGGCGAGGCTCAGCCGCGTGCTTCAGCGATGACCAGCAGCCCGTCCATGATCAGGCTCTCGACCAGCTCGAAATGCCCGTTCATGACGGGCGCCATCTTCCAGCCCGCGCCGCCGGTCATGTAGCAGGCCGGCTCGGCGCCGCAGTGCGAGCGCACGTGCTGCACCATCCGCTCGACGGCGCCGGCGATGGCGTAGGTGCCGCCGCTGGTGAGCGCGTCGCTGGTGTTGGTGGGAAATTCGCGCACTTCGCCGGTCGGCACATGCAGCCCGGCCGTGCCCGACTCCAGCGCGCGCAGCATGATGCCGTGGCCCGGCAGGATCAGGCCGCCGAGGAACTTGCCTTCGGCATCGATCGCCTCGACCGTCACGGCCGTGCCGATCAGCACCACCACCATCGGCCGCGGCGGCTCGCCCGGCTGCTCGGCCAGCATGCGGTGGCGCGCGCCGATCATCGCCACGAAGCGGTCGGCGCCCAGCCGGGTCGGGTGGTCGTAGCCGTTGACGATGCCGGCCTCGCCCGCGCTCGGCATGACCCAGCGCGGCGTGCAGTCGAAGCGCTCGACGATCTGCTCCTCGGCGCGGCGGCGCACCGCGTCGCCGGCCACCACGCAGCCCAGCATGGCGCCGGGCGCGGGCAGGTCGGCCCACGGGCCGTCGGCCAGCCGCTCGATGTGGTCCAGGAATTCCGCTCCCTGCGCCTGCAACACGGCGCCGGGGCGGGCCGCATCGTAGAGCGCCCACTTGAGGCGGGTGTTGCCGATATCGATAGCGAGGAAGGGGGATGCCATGCGCCGGATTATTGCGACTTTGTGTCCAGGCATGCTGGCGCGTGCGTCGCATACGCGGCAAGGGCACGTGCCGGGCCGCGGCTCGACAGGCTCGGCGCTGTACACGGGCGCGTAAACTTCCATCGATGAAGTGGAAGCCTGACGCCAACCGATCGTCCACCCCCGCAGCCGGGGCGCCGTGCGATCGCCCCGCCGGGCGGCACCGATGAGCCGTCGCGAACCGACCATCTACGATCTGGCTCGGCTTGCCGAGACTTCCGCATCCACGGTCAGCGCGATCCTCAATGGCACCTGGAAGAGCCGGCGCATCGGCGAGGAAACTGCGGCACGCGTCCTCGCACTCGCGAAAGACCTGAAATACACGCTCAACCGGCAGGCCAGCGGCCTGCGGCGCAAGCGCTCCGGGCTGATCGGCATGCTCATTCCGATGCACGACAACCGCTTCTTCAGCGCCATGTCGCAGACCTTCGAGCGGCTGGCGCGCGAGCGGCATCTCTATCCCATCGTGGTCAGCACGCTGCGCGACCCGGAGCTGGAAGCAGAGACGGCACACACCCTGATCTCCTACCAGGTCGAATACCTGCTGGTGACCGGCGCCTCCGACCCCGACGCGGTGAGCAGGATCTGCGCGCACCACGGCATTGCACACCTGAATGTCGACCTGCCGGGCACGCTCGCGCCTTCGGTGGTTTCAGACAACCGTTGGGGCGCGCGTGAACTCACGGCGAAGCTCATCGAGCGATCGAAGGCGCCGCGTGCCGGGCGGCGCGACCGCTTCTGTTTCGTGGGCGGCATTCCGGGCGAGCACAACACGGTGCAGCGGATCGAGGGATTTTCCGAAGCCATCGCCGACGCGTTCGGCAGCCTGGACCGTGCGGACATCGATGCCTGCGGCTACGAAGCGGACCAGGCGGAAGCCTCGGTGCGATCGCTCTGCCAGCGCATGGGAGGCCTGCCGCGCGGGCTGTTCGTGAACTCGACCATCGCGCTGGAGGGCGTGGTGCGGTTTCTCAAGACCGTCCCGCTCGACGAGGTCCGCCAATGCGCCATCGGCAGCTACGACTGGGATCCTTTTGCGACCTGCCTGAGCTTTCCATTGCTCATGGTGCGGCAGGACATCCCGGGCCTGCTCGGAAGGGCCTTCGAGATCATCGATTCGGGCCGCTTCGATCCCGCCGAGGTCATCCGGATCCGCCCTGAGCTGGTCGAAGCCTGAGTCGCTGCGCGCCGCCGAACCGGCCCGACATGTGCATCCGGTATTCGCTCGGCGTCATGCCTTTCAGTCGCCGGAAGTGCCGGTTGAAATTGGAAATGTTGTTGAAGCCCACCAGGTAGCAGATGCTGGAGACCTGCGGGTCTTTCCTGCTCAGCAACTCGCAGGCCCTGGCGATCCGCACGCTGATCAGGAAGTCGGTGAAGGTACTGCCGGTCGCCCTCTTGAACAGCCTGGAGAAGCCGTTGAGGCCGACGCCGGCGCAATGGCTGGCGTCGGCCAGCGACAGGCTGTCGGCATAGTTTTGATAGACAAGCTCGAGCACCTTGTCGACCCGCCGGTCCAGGACGGTCTTGCGCTCGTCTCGTGCGCCCGGAATGGAGGTCGAGGAGAGCAACCGAAACCTGGGCCACCGCCCCAGGCATTGCAGCAATTCGGCCAGGGCGCTGAAGCGGGCAACGCCGAAAGTGTTTTGTACCAGGCGAAAACCGTCCTGCAGTTCACGGCCAGCATCCATGAACTCGATTCCGCAGCGGTCGCGGTCCAGCAGCGACACCACGTCGTGCAGATCCGGGAAGAGCTCCACCGCCTTGGGCATCAGGTCCCCCGGGAAATGGATCACGACGCTGCGCTCGCGCGTTCCGCTGGCCGGCGCATCGAGGGAGACCAGGTTGTGCGGAACCCGAGGACCGATCAGGACGATGGACCCCGGCTTGAACTCTCCGACATGGTTTCCGACGTAGGTGCGCCCCGAGGTCCGGAGGACGAGCTGGAGTTCATAGTCGTCGTGATAGTGCCATCGCTCCAGCGGCGAGGGCGTTGCATGGGTATGGCAACTGATGCCGCCCGATGGCTCGATGCCCAGCTCGACGCGCCGCGCCAGTTCGCTCTCGAACACGGCATCGCACCGGGCCTGGGACGGATCTTCCACGGGGAGCCTTCGAGCGTTGGAGGTGCAGCCCTGGCGACCGGCTATTGCGGCCTCGAATCCGCCTGGCCCGCCGCGATGGATTTCAATGCATGCATCACGTCGCGGGTGCCGTCGTAGAGCTTGCGGTACTGGGCGTACATGTCGTCGTAGAGCGCGCGCCGCGAAGGGTCCGGCACGATGCGACGCCCGGGCCGGACCCACCGGCCGATGTCGCCGCGCTGCACGAGGCCCGCCGCGCAGCCCGCCAGGAAGGCATTGCCGAAGCTCGCGCCGACGGTCACGGCCGGCACTTCCTGCTCCACCTGCGCGATGTCGGAGACGATCTGCAGCCAGGTGTTGCCTTGTGCGCCGCCGCCGACGGCCACCACGCGATCGACCTTCGCGCCGATGTCGGCGAAGGCTTCGAGGTTGTGGCGCACACCGAAGCCCACCCCTTCCAGCACGGCCCTGAAAAGCTGCTCCCTGGAATGCGACAGGCTCAGCCCCGCGATCACGCCGCTGGCCCGCGTGTCGTTGATGGGCGTGCGCTCGCCGCTGAAATACGGCAGCACCAGCAATCCGCCAGCGCCCGGCGCCACATTGGCGGCGCCGTCGAAAAGCGCGGCGTAGCCACCGGGCTCGGCGAGGTCGCGCGCAAGCTCGTCCTTGAACCAGCGCGTCAGGCTGCCCGTGGTGCTCATGCCGGCGGCCAGGTTGAATTGCCCTTCGTAGGCGCCCGCCACAGTCCAGACCCGCGGATCGGGCGTCGGGCTGTCCTGCACCAGCACGAAGAAGGTGGTGCTTCCATACATCACCATCAGGTCGCCGGGGGCGACCGCACCCACGCTGATCGCCTCGCTCAATGCGTCGACCGCGCCCACGGCCACCGGAGTTCCCGCGGAAAGGCCGGTGGCTTGCGCGGCCTGCGCGGTGATCTCGCCGGCGATCTCGTCGGACCAGGCGGGCCGGGGCAGCGCATGCAACGGCACGAAGGCGCGATTGAAGCGCTCGTCCCACATGCCCGTGCGGGGGTTGTAGAGGGGCATGTAGTGACTGGCCGTGTGCCGGTCGATGCGATGCTGCCCCGTGAGGCGCCAGCCCAGGTAGGAGCTGGCCGTGGCCAGATGCGCGGTTGCCGCCCAGACATCGGGCTCATGCTTGCGAAGCCAGCGGATCTTCGGCCCGATGGCCTGGCTGGTGAGGTCCATCAGCGAGAACTCGCGAATGGCCGCGGCGCCGAACTCCGCCTCGATCTCGGCGATCTCCGCCTGCGCGCGCACGTCCACGCCGTACAGGATGGCGGGGCGCAGCGGGCGCATCCGGGCATCCAGCGGCACCACGCAGGGGCCGATCGCACTCACGGCCAGCGCGGCGACGTCCTGCCCGCTCAGGCCGGTGCCTTCCATCACCTTCCTGCACAGCGCGCCGACGTCGTGCCACCAGACCTTGTCGGCGTCCTGCTCCACGTGCCCGGGGTGCGGCAGGCTGATGTCGTGGGGGATCGTGGCGGTGTTGAGGATGCGTCCGTCGAACGTCGTCAGGGTGGCCTTGCTGCTGTAGGTTCCGACGTCGATGCCGAGCAATGCGTGCTTCATGGGGACGAGAAGAGGGAATGCAGGGAGTGAGCCGATGCGGGGCGCACAATCGATTGTGCGCCGCTGCGCAATCGTATTGAGGCACTGGCCGCACGGCCATCGGGGTTTACCTCATCGCGCTTGCGGCTTGTGGGGCGCGGTGCGCGCCCTCCCCGACGCCTAGTTCTGCTTCCAGGGCAGCCCGCGCTTGCGCCAGCCGCCGGTCAGGCCACGGTGGCCGTTCTCGTCCGGATTGCCCTCGAAACCTTCGAGGATGTTGTATGCCTCCACGCCCAGTTCGGTCGCGCGCTTCGCGGCAGCGATGGAGCGCACGCCGCTGCGGCACAGCATCACCAGTTTCCTGCCGCCCTCGGCCGCCGCGCGCACGCCGTCGTCGAAGGCCGGGTTCATCGCCATGCCCGGCCATTGCTTCCAGGCCAGCGGCACGGCGCCGGGCACGTAGCCGACCCACTCGCGCTCGGCGTCGGTGCGCACGTCGACCATCACGGCCTGGCCGCCGGCCATCCATTGCGCGGCCTGCTCGGGCGTCACGTCGCCGGCGTAGCCCTTGTTCTCGACGGGATCAGTCATCTGCTTTCTTCCTTGGAATGCGGGTTTTCAATGACCGGAATTTTTCACCGCTTCGTGAAAACCCTGTTTGTTGCGTGTTCCTGTGCGCCAAAGATGGCGGCTTGGGCCTGTCAAACCATAACTCCAAGACGGCAGCCTGGGTTCCCCCAGTCAGAACAGCCAATTGGAGAGAGACAAATGACAGACAGCAAACTGCCCCGCCGCCGCGGGCTGCTCAAGGGCGCCGCCGTGGCCGCCGGTGCCATGTCCGTGCCGATGGTCAGCATGGCCCAGACCGCATCCTTGCGCTTCCAGAGCACCTGGCCCGCGAAAGACATCTTCCACGAGTACGCGCAGGACTACGCCAAGAAGGTCAATGACATGGCGGGCAACCGCCTGAAGATCGAGGTGCTGCCGGCCGGCTCGGTGGTGCCCGCATTCCAGCTGCTCGACGCGGTGGCCAAGGGCACGCTCGACGGCGGCCACGGCGTGGTCGCGTACTGGTACGGCAAGAACTCCGCGCTCGCGCTGTGGGGCTCGGGCCCCGGCTACGGCATGGACGCCAACATGATCCTGGCCTGGCACACCTACGGTGGCGGCAAGGCGCTGATGGACGAGATCTACAAGGGCCTGAACCTCGACGTGGCCTCCTACCTCTACGGCCCCATGCCCACGCAGCCGCTGGGCTGGTTCAAGAAACCGGTGGCCAAGGCCGAGGACATGAAGGGCCTGAAGTTCCGCACCGTGGGCCTGGCCGTGGACGTGTTCACCGACATGGGCGCCGCCGTGAACCCGCTGCCCGGCGGCGAGATCGTGCCCGCGCTGGACCGCGGCCTGATCGACGCGGCCGAGTTCAACAACGCATCGAGCGACCGCGTGCTGGGCTTTCCCGACGTGGCGAAGAACTGCATGCTGCAGAGCTTCCACCAGAGCGGCGAACAGTTCGAGGTGCTGTTCAACGGCAGCAAGCTGAAGTCGCTGCCGCCCGAGCTCAAGTCCATCATCGAATACGCCACGCAGGCGGCCAGCGCCGACATGAGCTGGAAGGCCATCGACCGCAACTCGAAGGACTACGAAGAGCTGAAGAAGTCCGGCATCAAGTTCTACAAGACGCCCGACGCGGTGCTGCGCGCGCAGCTCGCCTCATGGGACAAGACCATCGCGAAGAAGTCGGCCGAGAACCCGATGTTCAAGAAGGTGCTCGACTCGCAGCGTGCCTTTGCCGAACGCGCCGGCCAGTGGCAGAACGACTACTCGGTCGATTTCAAGATGGCCTACAACCACTATTTCGGACGACAGGCCAGGAAGGCCTGATGCGATTCATGTGACGCGAGGGCGCCCGGGCGGCGCCCTCTTTTTCATGCCTGCACGCATGCCGCGCACGGGTCGCGGCGAGGAGTTCGTTCCGATGCAATCTTTCCTGCTGGCGGTCGACCGGTTCTCCACATGGATCGGCAAGACCTTCGCCTGGTGCGCGCTGCTGCTCACGCTGCTCATCAGCTGGGAGGTGTTCTCGCGCTATGCGCTCAACAAGCCGCACGCCTGGGTGCTGGACGCGCAGATCATGCTGTACGGCGCGATGTTCATGACCGCCGGCGCCTACACGCTCTCGAAGAACGGCCACGTGCGCGGCGACGTGCTCTACGGCTTCTTTCGTCCGCGCACGCAGGCGACGGTCGACTTGGCGCTGTACATCGTGTTCTTCCTGCCGGGCATCGTCGCGCTCACCTGGGCCGGCTGGATCTACGCGGGCGAGTCGCTCGCCATCCGCGAGCAGACCTTCTCGGCCGAGCCGCTGCCGCTGTACCCCTTCAAGTACATCATCCCGCTCGCGGGCTTCACGCTGCTGCTGCAGGGCATCGTCGAGATCATCCGCTGCGTGCAGTGCATCCGGCAGGGCGCATGGCCTTCGCGCGAGCAGGACGTGGAAGAGGTCGACGTCGAGAAGCTCAAGGAAATGGTGCACGTGAAAGACGAGGACATCGCCGCGCTCGACCGCGTGGTGGTGGGGCAGACAGCCACCGGGGGCGCGCGATGATCCGCCGCGAACTCTGGTTCGGCCTGTCGTTCATGGCGCTGATCGTGATCGGCGCCGGCACCGTGCTGGCCAATGCGCCCACCATCACCAACGGCCACCTCGGGCTGCTGATGCTGTCGCTGGTGGTCGTGGCCATCATGCTGGGCTTTCCCACGGCGTTCACGCTGATGGGCATGGGCATGATCTTCACCTGGCTCGCCTACGACCGCGACTGGCACCGAACGCTCGACCTGATGGTGCAGTCGGCCTTCAAGACCATGGCCAACGACGTGCTCATCGCGGTGCCGCTGTTCGTGTTCATGGGCTACCTGGTGGAGCGCGCGAACCTCATCGAATCGCTGTTCAAGAGCCTGCACCTGGCGCTCGCGCGGCTGCCGGGCGCGCTCGCGGTGGCGACGCTGGTCACCTGCACCATATTCGCGACGGCCACCGGCATCGTGGGCGCGGTGGTCACGCTGATGGGCCTGCTGGCGCTGCCGGCCATGCTGCGCGCGGGCTACAGCGTGCCGCTGGCCGCGGGCGCGATCACGGCGGGCGGCTGCCTGGGCATCCTGATTCCGCCGTCGGTGCTGCTGATCGTTTACGGCGCGACGGCCGGGGTCTCGGTGGTGCAGCTGTATGCGGGCGCATTCTTTCCGGGGCTGATGCTGGCTTCGCTCTATGTGCTGTACGTGATCATCATCGCGTGGATCAAGCCGCAGTGGGCGCCGCCGCTGTCGCAGGCCGAGCGCGTGGTGCCGCTGCCGCCGCTGTCGCAGCGGCTGGCCGAAAGCCCCGCCGCGCATGCGCTGGTGGGCTTGGTCAAGGGGCGGCGCAACGCCGGCGTGCCGCTCTCGCATGTACTGAAGCAGCTCGGCATCGTCGCGATGCCCGGCGTGATCTTCCTGCTGCTGGCGGCCTTCAGCTACAAGGCCGTGACCACAGTGGAGGCGCAGGCGCGCTACGACATCGAGGAGATCGGCGCCGTGCGCAGCGCACCCGCCGCGGGCGGCTTGCAGGAACCGCCGTCCGAGGGCGGGCTGCAGGAGCCGCCGCGCGAAGAAGGCCTGCAGGAGCCCCCCGGCGGTGAACAGGCGCCGGAGCCCGCCGCGGCCTCCGCGCCGCTGGCCGAGCCGGCAGAAGCAGCACGAGGCGCCGCCGAAAGTGCCGCCGAAGCCGCCACCGAGCGCCCCGCGCCCACCTGGTGGTGGGTCACCTTCGCGATCTTCGGCGCCATCGTCACGCTGTTCTACCTGTTCCTGAGCTTCGCGCGGCTCGAGATCTTCAAGATGCTGCTGGCGTCGTTCTTCCCGCTGGTGCTGCTGATCCTTTCGGTGCTGGGCTCCATCGTGCTGGGCCTTGCCACGCCGACCGAGGCGGCCGCCATGGGCGCGCTCGGCGGCATGCTGCTGGCCGCGGCCTACCGGCGGCTGAACCTCACGGTGCTGAAGGAGTCGGTGTTCCTCACGGCCAAGACATCGGCCATGGTGTGCTGGCTCTTCGTGGGCTCGGCCATCTTCTCGGCCGCATTCGCGCTGCTGGGCGGGCAGGCGCTGGTGGAAGAGTGGGTGCTGGGCATGAACCTCACGAAGGTGGAGTTCCTGATCCTGAGCCAGGTCATCATCTTCCTGCTGGGCTGGCCGCTAGAGTGGACCGAGATCATCGTGATCTTCATGCCCATCTTCATCCCGCTGCTCGACAACTTCGGCGTCGACCCGCTGTTCTTCGGGCTGCTGGTGGCGCTGAACCTGCAGACGGCCTTCCTGTCGCCTCCAGTGGCCATGGCGGCCTTCTACCTGAAGGGCGTGAGCCCGCCGCACGTGACGCTCAACCAGATCTTCCTGGGCATGTTGCCCTTCATGGGCATCCAGGTGCTGGCGATCGTGCTGCTGTACACATGGCCGCAGATCGGGTTGTGGCTGCCGCAGCTGCTCTACAAGTAGAGCAATGTCGTCGCGCTCTGCGTCCACTCCGGCGCGGTTCCATTGACGATAAAGAGCCGAGCCGCCTTTGCGACCTGCTCCCGCATGAACCGCATTCCTATGAGCAAATATATGCTCAAGCGTGCAGAAATTCTCAGGCTGCTACTTGAGACATAGCAGACTGAGCCGAGCGCCCCTACCATGATGCCTCAAATTAAAAAGGGAGTGGCACATGAGCGGCAGGGAGTTTTGCGCGCCGGACAATTCAAATCATCCCAAATGGAAAAGTTGGGACGTTTTCAAATGGCGCGTATTATCGGAAAAAATGGGTGGCGGGCGAGCATATCTGCAAGCGTACAAAGACGGTTGGGTCGTTTACAATAAATTCCGTATAAAAGATGCGGCGGAGCAATACCGAATCCCTCCTGCGATGCTCGGCTGCGTCGCTTGGGCCGAAGTGGGCGGCAAACCCGACGGCATTAAAAGACCGGTATTCCAAGGACGCACGTTGCAGCGAACACTGGCTGGCAGACCCGTCAAATTTGGAAAGCCGCCCGAAGAAACATCGGTTGGCGCGGTCAGCATCCAGCTGCGGGTTGCCTCCAAAGAGCTAGGCATACCGATCGAACTGTTGTCGTACTCCGATCGAATGAACCTGATTGCGTGCCTTGAGACCGACACGTTCAATTTGAACGTCGTTGCCCTGCATCTGAAAAATCTGATCCTGTACGACTACCCAGGCACCGATACTTCAAATCTCACTGATGAACAATTCATCGTCGCAGGCTCTCGCTATAACCGAGGCATCGAGCGTGCGTTGAATGAATTTATAGATTCAATAAAGCTCCCCCCTGGGAGCCAAGGCAGGCAATTTTCCGAATATGGGCGCAGAATGCTGGAGCAGCGTGACCATATCTCAATGCTTCTCGAAAAAGTCTGACGATGAAAAGAATAGGCCTGGCAGTTGTATCGGCGTATGCATTATTTTGCATTGCCCTGATGCTTCTCATGCCCATGAACAAGTATGAATGGATGTTGGACGAGCCGAGTGCAAAATCCGACGGGCTGACTTTTTGTGGATTGCCTATTGACAATGACATCAGCACCAGATTTTTCTCTGCCGCCTTTTTAATTCCACTCTTTGTCTTTGCAGCAATCCAGTCAATCAGAGAAAGAAAAATACATTACTCCCTTTGGATTGCCATTGCCTTGCTCGCGGTTTGGGGGTGGCGTTTTTTTATCTATTACCCGTTGTGCTGAGCTGGCAAGGCAAAGGGTTGAAGGTTCGCGGCCCTGTCTCAGCGCCGCCGCTCCACATAAGGCCGCGCCTGCAGCAGCACGATCCTGTCGCCCACCGTCGCCCATTCGATGTCCTGGTCGACCGCGTTGAAGGTGCGCTTCACCGCCGCGCCCACATTGGCCAGGCGCACCACCAGTTCGTCGGTCAGCACGTTGCGCCCGGCCTGCAGCGGCACTTCCTTCACGCCGCCGTCCTTGTCGAGCTGCAACGCCGTGTCTTCGGCCGAGCGGCTCAGCACCTGGATGGCCTTGGACCAGCTCGAATACATCACCTGCTCCGCCACCCGCTGCCCCTCGACCACGCGGATGCCGATGCCGCGCTTGGCCGAAATGTAGGTGACATGCGCATGCCCCGCGTCGAAGGGGTCGCGGGTGATCAGCACGCCGGCGTTGGTGGAGTCGATGGCGGTCTGCACGAACACGCCCATCAGCACCGACTCGGCGCCGAAGCCCGCGGCGCCGCGCGCCTCCCATGCCTCGGGGTTGAAGACCGAAGCCCAGACCTTCTTGACCGCGGCCTCGAGCGCGTCGCCGGTCTTGACGTTGGGCACGGTGGTGTAGAGCCCCGCGCCGCTGAAGCCGGGCAGGTCTTCGGAGTTGGACGAGCTGCGCACGAACACGCCCCCCCCGCCCAATTGCGACTGCCATGCCGCGCGCCATGAAGCGGCAGTGGCCGCATCGACCGGCCATTGAACGATCTCGTCGCGCAGCTGCGCCAGCGCCTTCTGGCGGACCTTGGGGTCGCTCGCGAAGCCGGGTTGCTGCTGCATGCGCGCGATGCGCTCGCCCAGGCCGTTGGCACGCATGAAGCGGTCGTAGTGGGCAAAGGGCACGCAGAAGCCGTCGGGCACCGACGTGCCCGGAATGCGTGCGGCCTGCATGGCGCCGAGGTTGGCGGCCTTGGTGCCGCACTGCGCGCTGTTGCGGGCGCGCAGCGAGGCCAGCGGCAGCAGGCGGGTCTCGCGCAGGTCGGGGTTGATGGCCTTCGCACCGCCGGGCGTGGCGCCGGCGGACGCGGTGCGCACCGCGCGCGGCGGCAGCGCCGCGATCTCATCGGCCGTGAGGCGGCGCACTTGGTAGCCCGAGGCCGCGACCTTCAGCGCCACCCACTGGCCCGCGTGCTCCTTCAGCACCGTCGCCGCGTCGCGCACATAGGCGTTCGGAATGCCCCAGCCCTTGGCCAGCAGGTTGACGTGCGACAGCGCCGTGGACGGCCGCTCGGTCAGCACGCCCGCCACCGGCGGCAGGCTCAGGGGCACCTGCCGCAGCACCGCGATGTCGTCGGGCAGCAGTGCGTTGATGCCCGACTCGTCTTCCACCACGCGCACGCGGCCGGTGGCGGTGCCGACGTTCATCGGCAGATAGGGCTGCTCGCGGATCAGCGCCTCCTGGCTCACATAGTCGATGCCGGTTTCCATGGCAATTCGCTCGTGCAGCGTGGAGTTGGTCTTGAACTTCACGGGCGCGAAGAAGCTGGCCTTCACCTGCGCATCGGCCTGCCGCAGCAGCGGCGCGGTGAGCCGGTCGCCTTCCCAGAATTCGTAGCTGAAGGCGCCGATGTTCTGCTGCCAGCTCAGCGTGCCGAACAGGAAGCGGCGGTCGGGCACGAGGTAGTTGCGATCGATCTCGCGCTTGGCGGTGTCGGGCGCCAGCCGCGTGCCGCGCAGGAACCGCACGTGCAGCTGGTAGCGCGGCGTGTCGATGTAGTACATGCGCGGCGCCGGCTTCGCCTTCAGGTCGACGACGAACAGCACGTGAGCCAGCTGCATCGGCGTGCCGGCGTCGTAGACGCGCGCGAGCTGGTCGAAGTCGCCCTGGCTGCGCAGCGCCGGCAGCGACGACGGCACCGCCGGACGCGCCCCCTGCGGCTGGACCGGGCCCTGCTGGTTCTGTTGCTGATAGTAAGAAGGCTTGCGCGCGAGCTGGGCGGCGGCCGGCACCGCCGCGGTGGCGGCGATGCACAGCGCCAGCAGCGCCGGCCATCTCTTGTGGAAGCACATTTCGCCCTCAAGGCGCGCGTTGTTTTCGTTCTTCACCTCTGTTCCCTCCTTACAGCTGGTTGCCGAATGCACCTGCGCTTCACCAAGCAAGGGGACGGCGCTGACAGCGGCAGCGGATTCTCGCGCGTTACAAACAGGCAAACCAAGCGACCGGACCGCTTCGTACATCCGGGGATCAGAGGAAACACATGAACCGCAAGACACCCGGGCGCATTCGTCGCCCGCTGCAACAGTGGCTGCTCGGCCTGGCGCTCCTGGGCGCCGGCATCGCGGCCGGCGCCCAGCCCGGCCCACAGGGCCAGATCGCACGCCTGAACCAGCAACAGGGCACCGTGAGCATCGCGCCCGCCGGCCAGGACCGCTGGCAGGCGGCCCGGCAAGGCAGCACGCTGTCGGTCGGCGACCGCGTCTGGACCGACCGCAACGCGCGCGCCGAGTTCTACATCGGCCCGGTGGCGCTGCGGCTGGGCAGCCAGACGCAGGTGGAGTTCTCGGGACTCGACGGCAACTTCGTGGACATCACCACCACCCAGGGCGAGCTGCAGCTGCGCGTGCGCGACGGCCTGGCGGGCCAGCGCCTGAAGATCCACACCGGCAACCTGCAGGCTGTGATCACCGCGCCGGGCGAATACCGCTTTGCCGCGGACACCGCCACTTCCACCACCTGGGTGGCGGTGGCGTCGGGCCGGCTCACGCTGTACGGAAGGAACGGCGCCTCGCAGTTGCTGACCGACCGCCAGCAGACGACCGTGTCCGGACGCGACCTGGCGGTCGTGCAGACCCAGCGGGTGCAGAACGCCGGCTTCGACGCCTGGGTGGCCGAGCGCGACCGGAACGAGGACCGCTACTCCGGCACCGCACACTTCGAGCCGCCCGGCCTGCTGGTGCAACCGGCGGTGGTGGCCGTGCCGCCGCCGCAGGTGCGCTACGAGCCCGACTACAGGGCGCAGCAGGAGCAACAGCTGGCCTGGCAGCGCGAGCAGGAGTGGCGCCAGCAGCAGGAGGAACTCCGCCAGCAGGAAGATTGGGGCCGCGACCAGGAATGGCGCCAGCAGCGCGAATGGCAGCAGCGCCGCGAGTGGCACGATCGCGCCGAGCAGGACCGCTGGCGGCAACAGCAGCAACAACAGCAGATGCAGTTGCAGCTCCAGCAGCAGCAACAGCAGGCCCTGCGCCAGCAACAGGAAATGCAGCTGCGCGCCGCGCAGGCGCAGGCCCAGCAGCAACAGCAGCTGCTTCAACAGCAACAGCGCGCGGCGCAGCAGGCGGCGCAAGTCCAGCAGCAGCAACTGCAGCTTCGCCAGCAGCAGGAGATGCAACTGCGCGCCGTACAGATGCAGCAGCAGGTGCAGGCCCAGCAGGCGGCGCAGCAGAACGCACTGCGCCAGGCCCAGGAAGCGCAGCTTCGTGCGATACAGCAGCAACAGCAACGCGGCCCTGCCGCAACGCCGCAGCAGCAACAAGGCCAGGGCGAAGACCTGAAGCGGCTCTGGACCTCGCCGGACTCTCGCTGACTCTTCCGGGCACGGGGCGCCGGAAGCCCCGCCGAAAGCTCCGCCAATCCACCGGCCGCTAAAGTCGGCGGCCAAGGAGCTTTTCATGCCCACATTCGACTTCGATCTCTTCGTCATCGGCGGCGGCAGCGGCGGCGTGCGCGCCGCGCGCATGGCGGCGCAAACCGGCGCGCGCGTCGGGCTGGCCGAGGCCGCCGATCTCGGCGGCACCTGCGTCAACGTGGGCTGCATACCCAAGAAGCTCTACAGCTACGCGGCCGGCTACGCCGAATCCTTCGAGGAGGCCGCGGGCTACGGCTGGAAGCTGCCGCAGGCCCCGCAGTTCGACTGGGCGCATCTCAAGTCGCAGCGCGCGAAAGAGATCGGCCGGCTCAACGGCATCTACGGCTCGCTGCTGAAGAACGCCGGCGTGACGCTCGTCACCGGCTGGGCCCAGCTGGTCGATGCCCACACGGTCGAGATCGACGGCAAGCGCCACACGGCGCGCCACCTGCTGGTAGCCACCGGCGGCACGCCCTTCGTGCCCGACATTCCGGGCCGCGAGCACATCGTGACCTCCGACGCGATGTTCGACCTCGACCCGTTCCCCAGGCGCCTGCTGGTGGTGGGCGGCGGCTACATCGCCTGCGAGTTCGCCTCCATCTTCAACGGCCTGGGCGCCAAGGTGACGCAGCTGCATCGCCGCGCGCACCTGCTCACCGGCTTCGACGACGACGTGCGGCAGTTCCTCGCCAGCGAGATGGGCAAGGCGGGTGTCGACCTGCGGCTCAACTGCGAGGCCGTTTCCGTCGCGCGCGGCGCAGGCGGCCTCACCGTCACGCTGGCACGCGGCCAGCAGATCGAGGCCGACACGGTGCTCTTCGCGACCGGGCGCGTGCCCAACACGCAGGGCCTGGGCCTGGAGGCCGCGGGCGTGAAGCTCGACGAGAAAGGCGCGATCGCGGTCGATGCGCACTACCGCAGCTCGGTGCCGTCGATCTACGCGGTGGGCGACGTCTCCACGCGCGTGCAGCTCACGCCGGTGGCGCTGGCCGAGGCGATGGTGGTGGTCGACGAGCTCTTCGGCAAGGGCAAGCGCCGGCTCGACTACGAGTTCATTCCCACCGCCGTGTTCACGCACCCGAACATCGGCACCTGCGGCTACGGCGAGATCGAAGCGCGCGCGAAGTTCGGCGAAGTGACCGTGTTCTCGAGCGAGTTCAAGTCGCTGCGCCACACGCTGTCGGGCCGCAACGAGCGCACCTTCATGAAGCTGGTGGTCGACAAGGCCACCGACCGCGTGGTGGGCCTGCACATGGTGGGCGCGGATGCCGGGGAAGTGGTGCAGGGCTTTGCCGTGGCGATGCGCGCGGGCGCGACGAAGGCGCTGTTCGACAGCACCATCGGCATCCACCCCACGGCCGCCGAAGAGTTCGTGACCATGCGCGAGCCGATGCCCGGCTGATCAGGCCTGTGCCGCCTGCTGCGGCTTGCCCTCCAGCAGCTTCACCAGCACGAACAGCACCCGGTTGGCCGGCGTGGGCACGCCCAGCGCCTCGCCGCGCCGCACGACCAGCCCGTTGAGGTGGTCGATCTCGCTGAGCTTGCCGCGCGCCAGGTCCTGAGCGGTCGACGAATACTGCGCGGGCATGGTCTGCGCGATGCCGCGCAGGGCGGCGTCGGTGTCGCCCGGCACTTCGACGCCTTCGGCCTTCGCCACCGCGAGGCACTCGGCCACCACGTCGCGGATCACGTCGCTCACGCCCGTGCCTTGCACGAGCACGCCGTAGGGCAGCTGCGTGATGGCCGAGAGCGCGTTGTAGGCGCAGTTGAGGATCAGCTTGGCCCAGAGCGAGCCGCGCACGTTGCCCGAGATCTGCGTGGGCACGCCGGCCGCCGCCAGATGCCGCGCGACTTCTTCGCTGCGGCGCGACGGCGCGATCACCAGCTCGCCGCGGCCGTTGTGCTTCACGTGGCCGGGGCCGGCCATGCCGGTGGCCACGTAGACGACGGCGGCGGCCACTTCGTTCGACGCCGGCAGCACCGCGCGCACGCGCTCGTCGTTGTCCACGCCGTTCTGCAGCGTGAGCACAAGCGCGCCCGGCGCCAGGTGCGGCCCGATCTGCGCGGCGGCCGATTCGCTGTCGGTGGATTTGACGCAGAACAGCACCAGGTCGGCACCCTGCACCGCGCCGGGTTCGGTGCTCGCGGCCATTCGCACCTGCTCGTCGAAGGCCCGGGTCTCCAGCCGCAGCCCGTTGGCGTTGACGGCCTCCACATGCGCGGGCCGGCCGATCAGCACCACCTCGTGGCCCGCGCGCGCCAGCATGGCGCCGTAGTAGCAACCGACCGCGCCGGCGCCCATGACTG
The DNA here is from genome assembly GCF_003019815.1 of Variovorax sp. PMC12. NCBI lineage: Bacteria > Pseudomonadati > Pseudomonadota > Betaproteobacteria > Burkholderiales > Comamonadaceae > Variovorax > Variovorax sp. PMC12. Next base: position 4,551,244 of record NZ_CP027773.1, on the reverse strand, counting down.
CGACTTTCATCGATGCGACTCCTTGGATGTTGCGGGGATCATGCCTCGGCCTCGGCGCCGCGCGAGGCCGCGCCCTCGGCCAGCAGCCATTCGCGGAACGCCACGAAGGCCGGCAGGTCGAGCCGGTCGGGCCGGTAGCAGAGGTAGTGGCCCTGGTTCACGCTCACCGGCGTGCCGCAGGGGCTCAGCAGCGCGCCTTCGGCCAGCTCTTCCTGCACCAGCAGCCTGGGCACGAGGCCGATGCCCAGTCCGTTGAGCGCCGCCTGGATCAGCGCCGAATACTGCGCGAAGCGCGGCCCCGCCACCGTCTGCACTTCCGGCACGCCGTGCTGCGCGGCCCATTGCCGCCACGCGCCGGGCGCGCCTTCGTGATGCAGCAGCGTGTGGCCGGTGATGTCGGCGGGCTGCGCGATGCGGTGGCGCCCCTCGACCAGCGAGCGCGCCACGATCAGCACGAACTCGCGCCCCGCGATGTACTCGGACACCACGCCGGGCCAGCCGTCGGGGCCGTAGCGGATGGCGGCGTCCACGCCCGCCGGAATGCCGTCGCTGGGCTCCAGGTGGCGGCTGAAGCTCAGCATCACGTGGCGGCTCTTCTGGCTGAAGGCGGGCAGCCGCGGAATGAGCCACTTGGTGAGAAAGGTGGGCACGCTGGCCAGCGTGAGGAGCCCCGCGCCCGCGTCGCCCGAGCGGGCCTCGAAGGTCGCGGTCTCGATGGCGCGCAGCCCGCCCGAGATCTTCTGCCAGTACACGCGGCCCTGCGGCGTGAGCTGCACGCCGCGTCCGTTCTTCTGCAGCAGCTCGCGGCCCAGGAAAGCCTCGAGCCCGGCGATCTGCTTGCTGACCGCGCTCACGGTGATGCACAGGGCGCCCGCCGCGAGCGTGATGCTCTGGTGGCGCGCCACCGCGTCGAAGGCCAGCAGCTCCTGGATGGTGGGGCAGTCGCGCTTCATGCATCGCTCCGCTTCATGAAAGCTGCGTGAAAAACGCTTTCTGATTGCTCAAGTGTCGTCATCCAACTTTCACCCATAAGTACGCACGCGGTTCCTAGAATTCGGGGCAACGCGGCGGCATGCCCGGCGCTGACAGTAGCGCATCCGGAAAGTATGCCGGGTGTCCATGACATTGGAGACAACCTTGGTTCGCGGCATTTCGCTCATCTACGGCCTGTACCTGCTGCTGCCCATCGCCCTGCTGATGATCGGCAGCGTGGGCGGCAACTGGACCAACACGCTGCTGCCCACCGGCATCACCGGACAGTGGTACGTCGACCTGTGGCTCGACACCTCGTTCCGCAAGGCTTTCGTCAGCAGCCTCGTGGTCGCCATGTCGGCCTGCGCCATCAACACCGTGCTGGCCTTGCCGCTGGCCTATGCGCTGTACCACGGCGCGCAGCGCGGCGGCAGCCTGGCGGCGCGCATCGTGAGCGCCACGCCGGTGGCGGTGCCGGCCATCACGCTGGCCTTCGGCTACATGATCGTGTTCAACACCGATCTCGCGCCCTGGCTGGGCTCGATGCCGCTGCTGATAGCCGCGCACGCGATCCTCACCCTGCCCTACCTCACCAACACGCTGCTGACCGACCTGCGCCACCTCGACCTCGGCCGGCTCGAGCAGGCGGCGGCCACGCTCGGCGCCTCGGGCTGGCAGCAGTTCACCGGCATCGTGCTGCCGAGCCTGCGCCAGAGCCTGATCAGCGGGCTGGTGATGGTGGCGGCCATCTCGGTGGGCGAGTTCGGCGTGTCGAACCTGCTCACGAGCTTCCAGAACCGCACCTACCCCGTGGTGCTGCTGCAGGCCTTCTACGGCGCCACGGGCTTCGCCTGCGCGGCCACGGTGATCCTTCTTGTGCTGGCGAGCGCGTCGGCGCTTCTTTCCTCTTCCCTCGTGAAGCAACGCGCCTGACCGATACGCCATGAGCCTCCTACTCGACAACGTCAACTACAACTATCCCGGCAGCACGCACGGCCTGCACGACGTGTCGCTCGACGTGCGCACCGGCGAGCTGGTCGCGGTGATCGGCCCCAGCGGCTCCGGCAAGTCGACGCTGCTGAAGCTGGTGTCGGGCCTGGAGACGGGCCACACCGGCCGCATCGCGCTCGACGGCGAAGACATGTCGCGCACGCCCGTGCACCAGCGCAACATCGGCATGGTGTTCCAGAGCTACGCGCTGTTCCCGCACCTGAGCGTGCTCGACAACGTGGCCTACGGGCTCAAGCTGCGCAAGGTGGCGGCCACCGAACGACGCCAGCGCGCGCAGGAGCTGCTCGACATCGTGGGGCTGGGCGACTTTGCGCAGCGCGCCGTGGCGCAGCTTTCGGGCGGCCAGCAGCAGCGCGTGGCCTTGGCGCGCGCCCTGGCCATCGACCCGCGCGCCCTGCTGCTCGACGAGCCGCTGTCGGCGCTCGACGCCAGCGTGCGCGGCCACCTGCGCGACCAGATCCGCGCCATACAGCAGCGCTTCAACGCCACCACGCTGCTGGTCACGCACGACCAGGAAGAAGCACTGGTCATGGCCGACCGCGTCGCCATGCTCAAGGACGGCCGGCTGCTGCAGATCGCCACGCCGCGCGACATCTACGAGAACCCCGCGAGCCGCGCGGTGGCCGAGTTCGTCGGGCTCTCGACGATCCTGCCCGCCAAGGTGGCCGCGCCGGGCCGGCTGGACCTGGGCTTTGCCGAACTCTTCGCCGACACCGGCCAGCGCGCCTTCGGCACCGCGGTGCACGTGCTGGTGCGCCCCGAGCACATCCGCGCCGACCCGGCAGCCGACGCCGTGAACCGTCTCGCGGGCAGCACCCGCGCGCAGCGCTACCTGGGTGCGCTCACGCGCTACGACTTCGAGGTGCCGGGCGCGGCCAGGCCCTTCCTTGCCGAATCGCCCGCGCCGGCCGTGGAGGCCATCGCCATCGCGCCCGGGCACATCCGTTTACTCGACCACTGAACCCTTTCCTCAAGGAGCCACCATGCAACGCAGACAACTGATCCAAGCCGCCGGCGCACTGCCGCTGGCCACCCTCGCGGCCCGCACCGCCTTCGCCTTCGACGGCCCCGAGCTGTATGCGGGCGAGAAGGCGCTGTACGCCGAGGCGCAGAAGGAAGGCCTGTGCGTCTCCTTCGACACCGGCCCCGAATGGGCCAACTGGAAGTCGCTGTTCCGCGACTTCAAGAAGCGCTACCCCGAGATCGAGCTGACCTACAACGACATCGGTTCCGCCGCCACCGTGGTCGCGCTCGAGAAGACCAGGCGCCGCCCGCAGGCCGACACCGCCTACTACTTCGCCGCCTCGGCCGTCGACGCCGCGAAGAAGGACGTGGTCGCGCCCTTCAAGCCCGTCAACTTCGACAAGCTGCCGCCCGTGTTCCGCGAGGCCGAAGGCCGCTGGTTCACCATCCACACGCTGAACATCGCCTTCCTGGTCAACAAGAAGCTGGTGAAGAACGTGCCCACGGGCTGGGCCGACCTGCTCAAGCCCGAGTTCAAGAACACGGTGGTCTACCTCGACCCGCGCTCCACCGGCATCGGCCAGGTGCTGACTTTCGCCGCGGCCTACGCCAACGGCGGCAGCGTCGACAACGTGCAGCCCGGCATCGACTACCTGGGCAAGCTGCATTCGGCCGGCAACGTGCTGCGCGTGGAAGGCACCACGCCCTACGCCAAGTTCCTCAAGGGCGAGATTCCCGTGTGGATCAGCTACGAGAACGACGGCCTGAAGGCCAAGCACGTCGACGGCATGGGCGACGCGATGGAAGTCGTCATTCCGAAGGAAGCCAGCGTGGCCGCGCCCTACGCCATCAGCCTGGTGAAGAACGGCCCGAACCCGAACGCCGGCAAGCTGTGGCTGAACTTCATCATGAGCGAGGCCGGCCAGTCGCTGTTCGCGCAGGGCTTCGTGCGGCCGGCCGTGCCGGGCACGCAGCTGAGCGCCGACGTGGCCGCCAAGATGCCGCCCGCGCCGCAGATCAAGCCGCTGGACGTGGTGAAGGCCTCGGAGCGCAAGGCCGAGATCGACAAGCTGTGGGCACAGGCTGCCCTGGGCAAGTGATCGGTCAGCCGTGATGCGACGCTTTGGCGCCTGGCCCGCCTGGGCCTTCATGGCGCTGTTCTTCGCGGTGCCGCTGGCGGCGCTGCTGCCCGAGGCCTTCGGCGAAGGCGGCAGCGCCTTCGGGCGGCTGTTCGGCAACCCGCTGTTCTTCGGCGCGCTGCGCAACACGCTGGCGCTCGGGCTGGCGGCGGGCGCGGTGTCGGCGCTGGTGGGCACCTGCATCGCGATCGAGCTGGCGCGCCAGCCGGCGTCGCGGCGCCAGTGGATGATGACGCTGCTGGGCCTGCCGCTGGCTTTCTCGGGGCTGGTGATCGCCTACGGCTTCATCCTGGCCTTCGGGCGCGCCGGCTTCGTGACGCAGCTGCTCGCGGGGCTGGGCGCGGACCCGGCGGCCCTGGGCAGCTGGATCTACAGCGTGTCGGGCCTGGGCTTCGCCTATGCCTATTACCTGATCCCGCGCGTGGCGCTGTCGCTGTACCCGGTGTTCGCGAACCTCGACCTGCGCCCGGCGCAGGCGGCGCGCACGCTGGGCGCGTCGAAAGCCCGCGCCTTCCGGGACACGGTGGTGCCCGAGGTGCTGCCTTCGGTGCTGTCGAACGCCTGCATGGTCGCCGCGATTGCCATGGGCACCTACGGCACGGCGCTGGCGCTGGTGGGCACGCAGCTCAACATCCTGCCGCTGATGCTGCTGGCGCAGGTGGGCGACGGCGGTTCCGATTTCGCGGTGGCGGCGGCGTTGTCGCTGGTGCTGATGGTGGTGTGTGTGATCGTGATGGGAGTGGGTGATGTCTTTACGCGAAGGCGCGAGCGCGGTGCTGTCGGCGCCGGTCACTGAGGCGCTGGCGCGCCTGGCGCAGAAGCAGCGGGGGCCGTCGCGCCACCGCCAGCCGGTGGCGATGATCGGCCCCGGCGACGGCGGCCCGGCCGAGTGCGAGGCCGCCCATGCGGTGGCGCATGCGCTGGCCCGCGCGGGCATGTCGGTGGTGTGCGGCGGGCGCGGCGGCGTGATGGCCGCGGCCTCGCGCGGCGCGGTGGAAGCAGGCGGCATCGCCGTGGGCATCCTGCCGGAGGACGACGACCGCAACGCCAACGAGTGGCTCAGCGTGGCCATTCCCACGGGCATGGGCGAGATGCGCAACGGCATCATCGCGCGCAGCGGCGTGTGCCTGGTGGCCATCGGCGGCAACATGGGCACGCTGTCGGAGATGGCGATGGGGCTGAAGTGGGGCAAGCCGGTGTTCGTGATGCACGGCGATGTGGCGCTGCCCGGGGCTGTGCAGGCTGTCGATGTGAACGACATGCTTGCGAAGGTGCTGGAGTGCTTGCTGGGCTGAGGTTTGGGTGCTTTCGTTCAGGGTGCGTGCACAGGCCACCGGGTACTCCCCTCCGCGAATGTCCCCCGGCCTGCGGCCTCCTCCTTTATTTCGCTGCGGGGAGCACCCGGCGCCCTGTGCACGACGAGCGCTGCCGTTGTGCCGCTCGATCAACAAGTGCTCTGAACGCTCACGACGGCGGCGTGAGCGCACCCCGAACAACGCCCTCAAACAAGCATTGCACAATGACGCCATGCCCTACATGCCCACCTTCGTCGCTCCCGCCCGCTTCGCCGATGCCGCCGCCGCACTCGAACAGGTCAAGGCCATCTACAACGGCGGCCTGGCCCATCTTCGCGAATCGATGCTGCGCTTCGTTGCCGGCGAGGCGCTGCCGGGCCGGGTGCGGGCCTGCTACCCCTTCGTGCGGGTGCATACCCACACCGTCTCGCGCCACACGCCGCCGGCCAACGCCGGCCTGAGCTACGGCTTCGTGGCCGGCCCCGGCCGCTACGAGACCACGCTGACGCGGCCCGACCTGTTCTCGCGCTACTACTTCGACCAGTTCCGCCTGCTGCTGGAAAACCACCAGGTCGAGCTGGAGATCGGCACCAGCACGCAGCCCATTCCCATCCACTTCTCGTTTGCCGAGAACGACCACATCGAAGGCACCATGAGCGCCGAGCGCCGCGCCCTCATGCGCGACGTGTTCGACCTGCCCGACCTGGGCGTGATGGACGACGGCATTGCCAACGGCACCTTCGAGGCGCGCGACGGCGAGGCGCAACCGCTGTCGCTGTTCACGGCCGCGCGGGTGGACTACTCGCTGCACCGCCTTCGCCACTACACCGGCACCGCGCCCGACTGGTTCCAGAACTTCGTGCTGTTCACCAACTACCAGTTCTACATCGACGAATTCGTGCGGCTGGGCCACGAGGCCATGGCCGACGAGAACAGCGAGTACATCGCCTTCATCGAGCCCGGCAACGTGGTCACGCGCCGCCGCGGCCTGGCCGCTGGCGGCAGCCAGAACTTCGGCCACCTGCTCGACGGCAGCCAGGGCACGGCACCGCCGCGGCTGCCGCAGATGCCGGCCTACCACCTGGTGCGCGAGGACTGCAGCGGCACCAGCATGGTCAACATCGGCGTCGGCCCGGCCAATGCCAAGACCATCACCGACCACATCGCCGTGCTGCGCCCGCACGCCTGGATGATGCTGGGCCACTGCGCCGGCCTGCGCAACACGCAGCAGCTGGGCGACTACGTGCTGGCCCACGCCTACGTGCGCGAGGACCACGTGCTCGACGAAGAGTTGCCGCTGTGGGTGCCCATTCCGGCGCTGTCGGAGATCCAGCTCGCGCTCGAGAAGGCCGTGGCCGACGTCACGCGCTACGAGGGCCCCGACCTCAAGAAGATCATGCGCACCGGCACGGTGGCCAGCACCGACAACCGCAACTGGGAGCTGCTGCCCGGCAACCAGCCGCAGCGCCGCTTCAGCCAGAGCCGCGCGGTGGCGCTGGACATGGAAAGCGCCACCATCGCGGCCAACGGCTTCCGCTTCCGCGTGCCCTACGGCACCTTGCTGTGCGTGAGCGACAAGCCGCTGCACGGCGAGATCAAGCTGCCCGGCATGGCCAACCACTTCTATCGCGAACGGGTGGAACAGCACCTGCGCATCGGCATGCGGGCCATCGACATCCTGCGCGAGGAAGGCTCCACGCGCCTGCACAGCCGCAAGCTGCGCAGCTTTGCCGAGGTGGCCTTCCAGTAAAGCAAGGGCGCCCGGCGTGCATCCGGGTTTGTCCCTGCCCGCGCACGGGCGGGATCGGCGCTTTTCGCGGACATCATTCGGTTTCCCCACAGAAAACCGGAAACAAGATGCCCCAGTCGCCTTCCGTCACTCTCTCGCGCCGCAACTTCTCGGCATGGATCGCGGCATCGGCCGCAGCTGCAGGCACAGGGGGCGCCGCGCTGTGGCCCGGCGTCGCCAGGGCGGCCGACGCACCGGCGGGCAGCAAGCTGCGCATCGTGATTCCCGCGAACGAAGGCGGCGGCTGGGACCAGACCGGCCGCGCGCTCGGCGCCGCGCTGCTGGCCTCGGGCGCGGTGGGCAACGTGGTCTACGAGAACATCGGCGGCAAGGGCGGCACCATCGGCCTGGCCAAGTACGTCGAGAAATACGACGCCGACCCGGAGGCCCTGCTCGTCAGCGGCATGGTGATGGTCGGTGCCGTGGCGCTGCAGAAGCCGGCCGTGACCCTGAGCAACGTGTCGCCGGTGGCACGCCTCACCAGCGACTATGAAGTGGTGGCGGTCAAGGCCGACTCTCCCATCAAGACGCCGAAGGACCTGATCGCCCAGCTGCGCACGGACGCGGCCAATACAGTGGTCGCGGGCGGCTCCGCCGGCGGCGTGGACCACATGTACGCCGGCATGCTGGCGCGCGTGGCGGGCGCTTCCTCCTCGCTGGTCTACCAGCCGCACCCAGGCGGCGCGCAGGTGGTGGAGGCGTTGGAGAGCGGCAAGGCGGTGGCGGGCATCTCGGGCTTCAGCGAATTCAGCGACAGCCTGGCCAGCGGCCGGCTGCGCGCCATCGGCGTGTCGTCGAAGCAGCCGTTCCAGGGCATCGCATCGGTGCGCGAGCAGGGCGTGGACGCCGACCTCGCCAACTGGCGCGGCGTGATGACCGGCAAGAAGGTGCCGCCCTACCGCAAGGCCGTGCTGCTCGACGCGGTGCGCCGCGCGACCACGCATGACCTGTGGGCGAAGACCATCAAGCGCAACAACTGGGACCCGTACTGGATGGCGGGCAAGGACTTCGAGAGCTTCCTGGAGCTGGACACCGCGATGGCCGGCCCGCTGATCTACCTGCTCAAGCTGAAGGCCTGAAGTCGGACCCTGCCGGCGCTCAGGCGAAAAGCTCCGGCATCTCGCGCTGCGCCTTCGGCGTGAGCGTGAGCGCGCGGCCGTCCAGTTCCTGCCGCACCCATCCGCGCCGCAGCGACAGCTGCAGCCACGCGGCCCCGAGCGCGCCGCCCAGGTGCGGCCGGCGTTCGCTCCAGTCGAGGCAGGCACAGGCGAAGCGCCGGCGCGAGCGGCGCACCGCGTCCACCTCCACGCCCAGGCTTTCGAGCGCGATCGCGCCGTCGGGCGTGAGCTCGTAGGAACCGCTCTGCAAGCCGCTGAGCCAGCCTTGCGCATGCAACCGGTCGTGCAGTGCGACGCCGGCCGTGCCCGCCATGTGGTCGTAGCAGGTGCGCGCGCTGCGCAGGCGGCTCGGCGTGTTGGGCTTGAACTCCGCCGCGCGCGGCGTGCCGGCGATCACCATCAGGCTTTCGAGCGCGGCGGCCACGTCGTCGTTGGCCAGGCGAAAGTAGCGGTGCTTGCCCTGCACCAGCAGTTCGACCAGCCGCTCTTCCTTCAGCCGCGCAAGATGCGCGCTCGCGGTGGACGCGGCCACCTCGGCCACGGTGGCGAGTTCGGTGGCGGTGCGTGCGTGGCCGTCCATCAGGCAGCTGAGCATGCGGGCGCGCGCCGGCTCGGCGATGGCGCCGGCTACGCGGGCCAGCTGGAAATCGGCGGTCGAATCGAGGGTGTCCATGCGCCTCATCGTAAGACGGCTCGGCATCCGACACTTCGGCCGCGGACGAAGTGTGGCGGCGCCGCCGATCGCACACTGCGGCCATGGACCGGAACAACAGCCCCACCCCTCCCGACGCGACTCTCGACCCGGTCGCGGCCGCGACGCATGCCGACCCCTACCCCTTCTACGCCAGCCTGCGCAACGGCCCACCGCTGGCGTGGAACGAAAAGCTGCGCCTCTGGGTGGCCAGCCGTGCCGAGGTGATCGAAGAAGTGCTGCAGGCGCACGGCGCTCTGCGCGTTCGGCCGGCCGCCGAGCCGGTGCCGAGCGCCATCGCGGGCAGCCCGGCCGGCGAGGTGTTCGGCCACCTGGTGCGCATGAACGACGGCACAGCGCACGAGGTCCAACGGCCCGCGCTGCAGCGGGCGTTGGCCGGGCTCGATCTGAACGCCGTGCGCGAAGCTGCCCTGCAGGTGGCGCGGCAAGTGCCGCAGCAGCAGCCGCTGTCCGACACGTTGTTCTCGATGCCGGTGCGGTCCGTCGCGCACCTGCTGGGTTTTGCCGACGAGGCGCTGCCGCAGGTCGACCTGTGGACGCGCGACTTCGTGGCCTGCCTGTCGCCGCTGTCGACGGCGAGCCAACTGCAGGGCGCAAGCACGGCGGCAGGCGAATTGATGGCACGCTTCGAAGACCTGGTCGCGGGCACGCCGCCGCGCCGGGGCACGCTGCTGGCGGCCGTGATGGCCGAAAGCGCCGCACCGTCGCGCTCGCTGCTCGCCAACCTGGTCGGCCTGCTCTCACAGACCTGCGACGCCACGGCCGGCCTGCTGGGCAACAGCCTCATCGCCCTGCTGCGCGAACCCTCGCTGCGCACGGCCGCACGCACGCGCGACGGGCTGCAGGCCATCGTCGAAGAGACGGCGCGGCACGACCCTTCGGTGCACAACACGCGGCGCTTCGTGGCAACGCCCGTCACCATCGCGGGCACGCCGCTCGCGGCGGGCGACACGGTGCTGGTGCTGCTGGCCTCGGCCAACCGTGATCCGGCGTTCAACCCCGACCCCGACAGCTTCGTCCTCGTGCGTGCGAAGCGCCGCATGCTCGGCTTCGGCCACGGCACGCACGCCTGCCCGGGGCAGACCCTGGCCTGCACGCTGGCGGCGGCCGGCCTCGAAGCCCTGCTGCAGCGCGCACCCGACGTCGACGCGCAGCTCCTGCGCGGCTGGCACTACCGGCCGTCAGTCGCGGCGCGCGTGCCGGTGTTCCACTGACCGGTGTGCGCGAGATGCGCAGACAGCTGCGCATCTCCCCAGCGCAACGGCAGTGCCGCCGGGCGGCGCAAGGCGTGGGTCACACGGAAGCGCATCAGCCGTTCAGCGCCTTCGAACGCGGCCACCTCGGGGCCGTTCCAGACGATCTCGGCCGTGACCGCCACATGCAGCAGGTCGCCGCTGTCGAAGTCGACGAACAGCAGACCCGCGCGCGGATGCGCCGCCAGGTTGCCGAGCGTGTTGAAGAAGCGGTTGCCGTTGAAGTCGGGCACGGTCAGCGTGTCGTCGCCGTCGATGCGCACGAAGCCCGGCCGGCCGCCGCGATGCGACACATCGACGCCGTGCGAACTCGCATCGGCATCGTCGCCCACCGCCACTTCGTTCGGATACGCAGTGGCAATGAACAGCGTGTCGGCGCTGCCGATGAGCCGATGCGCCGCCAGGTCGAGCTTGTCGAGCCATTGCGCGGGCGCCGCATCACCGCGCGGCGGTGCGAACACCGGCTCGCGTGCCTGGATGTAGCGCGGGCAGTTGCCGAAGCTCTGCTGCACCTCGACCATGAAGCCCGCCGCGTCGATGGCCTCGACGGTGCCGTTCATGCGGTTGCGCCGCCGCGTGTGCGGCTGGATGCCGAGCAGGCCCAGCGTCGCGCCCTGCTTCAGCTGGCCCGCGAGCGGATCGCCCGCCGCGGGCAGCGCGTCGATGCGCAGGTGCGTGGCATCGGGCGAATGCACGAAGCCGGCGGGCGCCGCGAGCACGCTGGCCCAGGGCTGCAGCCCGTCGTCGATGCTGCCCGCCACGATGAAGGGCAGCAGCGAGAAGAACTCGCGGTGCTGGTCGGGCATGAAGTCGCGGATGATGCGCGGGCCCGCGGCCTCCATCTGCTCGCGCGATCCCGCAAGCGTCTGCAGCGCGCGTTCGCCCGCATGGAACGGTGCGGCGATCATGCGGCCGCCGCGAGCCCGACGGGCGTGCGCACCATTGGCACGAAGCTGGGCAGCGCCTCCACCCGCGCGAGCCATTCGCGCACATGCGCGTAGCCGTCGAGCGACACCCTGCCTTCGGGTGCGTGCGCCACGTAGGCGTAGTTCGCGATATCTGCCAGGGTGGCGGCCGGGCCCGCGAGGAAGGGCTGTTGCCGCAGGTGCGCCTCCATCACCGCCAGCAATGCATGCGAGCGCGTCACCGTCTCCGCCGGATCGGTGGCCAGCCCGAACAGCGCCATGACGCGCGCGGCGGCGGGCCCGTACGCCAGCGGACCGGCGGCCACCGAGAACCAGCGCTGCACCTGCGCCGCGCCCACCGCGTCCTGCGGCATCCAGCGGGCGGGGTCGGGCGAATAGCGCGCGTTGAGGTAGACCAGGATGGCGTTGGAGTCGGCCAGCGTCAGATCGCCGTCTTCGATCACCGGCACCTGGCCGAAGAGGTTGCGCGCCAGGAACTCCGGCGTGCGGTTCTCGCGCTTGCGCATGTCGAGTTCGATGTTCTCGAAGGGCAGGCCGAGCATCGTGAGGAAGAGGCGCACTCTGTGCACGTGGCCCGAAATGGCGGCGCCGTAGAGCTTGATGGGGCGAATGGGTCGGGTGGCGTTCATGGCGAGGGTCCTTCTGGGATGTCTTTGAGCGAGTACGGTGCCGATTCTTCTCTCTTGCGCCGGATGAATGAATAGCCACTTCTGTATTTGACTGCTGCGATTTCCGGTTTAATCGCGCCATGGATCGTTTCAAGGCCATGCAGACTTTCGTGCAGATTGCCGACCAGGGCAGCCTGACCCGCGCCGCCGAGGCGCTCGGCACTTCGCTGCCCGCGGTGGTGCGCTCGCTGGCGTCGCTGGAGGCGCACCTGGGCGTGCGCCTGTTCCACCGCACCACGCGCCGCCTTTCGCTGACCGAGGAGGGCCGCCACTACCTGCCGAGCGCGCGCGAAGTGCTGCTGGCGGCCGACGCCGCCGACCTCGCGCTGAAGGCCGAGGCACGCGAGCCGGCCGGGCAGCTCACCATCACCGCGCCGGTGCTGTTCGGCCACATGTACGTGGCGCCGGCCATCGTGCGCTTCATGAAGCGCTATGAAAAGGTGCGCTGCAGCGTGCGCCTGTACGACCGCACGGTGAGCCTGCTCGAAGAGGGCGTCGACGTGGGCATCCGCATCAGCCCGCTGGAAGACTCGTCGCTGGTGGCGCAGACGCTGGGCACCATCCGCCGCGTGGTGGCGGCCAGCCCCGCCTACCTGGCAGCGCACGGCACGCCGCAACATCCGCGCGAGCTGAACGGCGCGCCCTGCGTGCGCGGCCGGGTCGATGCGCCGCCGCAATGGCTGTTCCGCGACGGCGGCAAGACCATCGGCGTGACGCCGGACAACCGGCTGGAGTTCAACCACATCGCACCGGCCATCGAAGCCTGCGCGGCGGGCATGGGCTTCGGCACCTTCTTCTCCTACCAGGTGATGCCGCACGTGGCGCAGGGGCGGCTCGCGCTGGTGCTGGAAGACTTCGAGCCGCAGCCGCGGCCCGTGAGCGTGATCTACCCGAACGCGCGGTTGCTGCCGGCGCGCACGCGGGCTTTCATCGACTGGATGAAGATGGAGTTCAGCGAACTCAGGCTCTAGCAGACCCCAGGTAAGGTGCGAGCCAGTCGGCTCCGGGCATCTCGGGTGTCTCCCGGCTGTCGTGCAGGCAGATCTCGGAGTCCTGCGCCAGCAGAGACCAGCCGTCGCGGTGGAGTTGCTCGCACAGCGCCACCACGCGCACGCTGAACGCATCCAGTGGCTCGCGGCTGCGCAGCGTGAGGAAGCAGGTGTCGGCTTCTTCGCGCAGGCTGTCGCGCGACAGCTGTGCGCCGTGCGCCTCGCACAGCTGCTGCAGCGCGGAGAGGTCGTGCAGCTGGCGCAGCTTGCCGCGCCACTCGAAGTACCGTCCGGCGCGGCCCAGCCTGTCGGCGTCATGCACCTGCGCATCGACCTTCACGCCCAGCACGGCCATGCCCGCGCGCGCCAGCCATTGCGCCAGCGCCATGGCCTCGGCCTTGGCTTCTTCGAAGTCGGCACGCAGCCAGGCGATGGCCGAAGGCTGCTGCTTGCGATCACCGCCACCATGATCGTTGCCGCCGCGATGGTGGTGATGGTCGATCAGCAGCGGCCGCAGCCCGGCCTGCTCGCACACCGCGACGAAGAAAGGAATCTGCGACGCGTGCAGCGCGCCGCAGGTCAGGTGCAGCTTCAGCATGGGCTTCATGGCACGGCCGCCCGTTCGGGCAAGGGCCTGCCATCGCACAGCGCCGCGGCATCGGTGGCCATGCCGCGCACGGCTTCCTCGATGCCGAGGTTCAGCACCGACATGAATTCGCCGTTGCCGTTGGCCCAGTTGGTGCGCGTGCCCATGCCGTGGTACTGGCGCACCACGGGCTCGGCGCCGGGTCTGCGGTAGGTGGCCTGCAGCACGACATGAGAGACCAGGTTCAGCCCGGCGGACCACGCATGCGCAAGGCGCAGCGCCACATCGGCCGTCACCTGCCGTGCGGCACCGGGCGACGGCGGCGCGGCGGCCACCACCTGCAGCCCGTAGCGGCCGGCCGACTGCAGCGCCCCGCGAATCCACGGGCCGGCGTCGCCGCCCTGGATGGACTGCACCGACACCGGCGTGGCGTGCAAGGTGGGCAGCATCACGGTCAGGTTGCCCACGTTGGCCTTGTTCAGGCGCAGGTCGTCGATGGCCGGCAGGTACAGGGTGCAGCCATTGGCGACGTGCAGCCGCGCGACCGGCGGGCTGTTGGGCCGCTCCGCCGCCTCGGGCGCCGGCTCGAACACCATGGAAAGCGGCTCGGTCTCGGTCAGCGCATGCGACAGGCCCGGCATGGCGCAGAGCGCCGAAAGGACACACAGGGCGGCGGCACTCCGCGCGCGTATTTGCATCATGGGGCTGCGCTCCTGACGGAGTAGAGGGCACCGTCCTGGTCGCGGAACAGCACGCGTCCCGGCTGCTCGTCGAAGCTCGCGCCGGCCACGGTCACCCACGAGCCGTTGACGTTGAAGCGCGCGGTCTTCACCGCGCCGGAGCGCGCGCCGGCAATGTCCATCGCCACCGCGCGCAGGGTCTGCGTCATCGAGTCGCGCATCACGCCGCGCAGCACCTGTCCGTCGTCGGCCGTGAGGCGGCGGATGACGGTGGCGCGCGCGGTGCCGCCGATGGGCGTCTGGAAAATGGCGGCGGTGCGGTAGCTGGGCTCGCTCTTGCCGTCCTGCCACAGCAGCGCGGAGGCGCGCGTGGTGAAAGCGCCGAGTCCGGGCTCGAGCGCGTATTGCAGCCACACCACCATGTACGCGGGGCCGTCCCGGGTGGCGGCGATGCGGGCTTCGTGCGCGGCCTTGACCGGCATGGCGGCAAGCAATTGCGCAGAGCGGATCTTCAGCGGAAAGGAACTCGGGTCGGCCAGTTGCGCCTCGAGCGCGCGGGCCGCCTCGGCGCGGTAGTCGTAGTCGAGCAGCGGGCCGACGATGGCCTGCACCTCGGCGCTCATGTCTTTCTGGCGCGACTGCTGCACCGACGAGTCGATCAGCGCGCCGATCAGCCCGCCGCCGGTGGCAGCGCTCACGCCGGGCGATTGCGCGGAGAACATGAAGCTCTCCTGGGCGACGACCACGCGCACGTCCACCTCCCGGACCTTGCCCCGGTCCGCGGACGACAGCGGCCGATGAAACGGCGCGCAGGCGCCGAGCGCCATCAGGAGAGACAGCGCCAACAGGAAACGCAGCATCTTTGGGCCTCCCCCCGTGAAATGCATTTGGCAGCGATTGTGCCGTGGCCCGGGCAAGCCGCGGGGGCGGATTGCGCACGCCTGCGTCAGAATCGCCGCGTGCAGCCCACAACCGCCCCCACCCCTCCCCTCTTCCAGGTCAGCCGGCTGCGCAAGCGCTATGGCGAGACCACCGTGGTCGACGACCTGTCGTTCGAGATCGCGCCCGGCGAATGCCTGGGCGTGATCGGCCCGAACGGCGCCGGCAAGACCACCACCATCCGCATGTGCCTGGGCCTCACCGCGCCCGACGGCGGCGAGATATCCGCGCTGGGCCTGCAGATGCCGCGCGACGCGCTGGCCATCAAGGCGCAGCTGGGCGTGGTGTCGCAGTTCGACACGCTCGACCCCGACTTCAGCTGCGCCGAGAACCTGGTGGTGTACGGCCGCTACTTCGGCTTCGGCAAGGCGCAGGTGCGCGAGCGCGTGCCTCAACTGCTGGAGTTCGCGGCGCTGTCGCACAAGGCCGATGCCAAGCCGGGCGAACTGTCGGGCGGCATGCGCAGGCGGCTGTCGCTGGCGCGCGCGCTGGTCAACGACCCCAAGCTGCTGCTGCTCGACGAGCCCACCACCGGGCTCGACCCGCAGGCGCGCCACCTGATGTGGGAGCGGCTGCAGGTGCTGCTGCAGCAGGGCAAGTCGATTTTGCTGACCACGCACTTCATGGACGAGGCCGAGCGCCTGTGCTCGCGCCTGCTGGTGCTCGACCACGGCCGCAAGATCGCCGAAGGCCGACCGCGCGACCTGATCGCCGAGCACCTGGAGCCCGACGTGGTCGAGGTGTACGGCAACGGCGCGCTGTCGCTGGCCGAATCGGCCGAACTGAAGGCGATGGCCGCGCGCGTGGAAGTGAGCGGCGAGACGGTGTTCTTCTACACACAGGACGCGCGGCGCCTGCTCGACGCCTTGACGCGGCACGGCGGGCTGCGCACCTTTCACCGGCCGGCGAACCTGGAGGACCTGTTCCTCAAGCTCACCGGCCGCCAGATTCGCGAGGACGGCTAGGCCATGGACACGACAACCACCACAACAACAAAAACGAACGCGCCCGCTTCGCCCTCGGTCTGGCGCGCGCCCGAAATCTCGCTGCGCTGGTGGCCGGTGTTCCTGCGCAACCTGCTGGTGTGGCGCAAGCTGGCCATTCCCAGCCTGATCGGCAACATCGCCGAGCCGCTGATCTGGCTGGTGGCCTTCGGCTACGGCATGGGCGCGCTGGTGGGTCAGGTGGCGGTCGACGGCGTGAAGGTGCCGTACATCCTGTTCCTGGCGAGCGGGTCGATCTGCATGAGCGCGATGAACGCGGCGAGCTTCGAGGCGCTGTACTCGGCGTTCTCGCGCATGCACGTGCAGAAGACCTGGGACGGCATCATGAACGCGCCGGTCGGGCTCGACGACATCGTGCTGGCCGAGATGCTGTGGGCGGCGTTCAAGTCGATCTTCACGGTCACGGCCATCCTGTTCGTGATGCTCGGGCTGGGCATCAGCCACAGCCCGAAGCTCATCGTCGCGTGGATGGTGCTGGTGGGCGCGGGCATCACCTTCTCGTCGATTGCGCTGATCTTCAACGCGCTGGCCAAGGGCTACGACTTCTTCACCTACTACTTCACGCTGTTCATGACGCCGATGATGTTCCTGAGCGGCGTGTTCTTTCCGCTCGAACAGCTGCCCTCCGCGGTCAAGGCCGTGGCGGCCTGGCTGCCGCTGACGAATGCGGTGGCGCTGGTGCGGCCGCTGTTCATGGACCAGTGGCCGGCAGGCTGGTGGGTGCATGCGGCGGTGCTGGCGGTGTACGCGGTCGTCGCCTTCTGGATCGCGCTGGCGTTGACGCGCAAGCGGTTCAGGGGCTGAGGCCGCGCTACTTCTTCGCATCCGCCGCGCAGTTCTTCGCTGCGCGCTCTCCCTGCGGCAGCACGATGCCCCAGCGCATGCGCAGCCTGTTGTGCTCGTCGGTTCCGGCCCACGGGATGTCCAGCGTGCCGCGGCAGTCGGCCAGGGCGAGCCGGGGTTGGAGCAGCGCGCCTTCGGAGCGGAACTCGTGCGTGTCGAGGATCAGCACCATGCCGCCTTCGCGCGCCAGCGTGCCCGGAGGCAGCCACGGCGAATTGCGCTCGTCGCCGTCGATCAGCAACTGCGTCGACGGGTCCATCCTCAGCGCCACCGCGCCGGCGAACCAGGTGTCGCCCACCAGCAGCGTGAGCGGGCGGTCGCCGACGCGGTCGCGCCAGATGTCACGAACAGCGTCCGCAACTTCCTGCGCCGGCAGGTTGGCACGCGTGATGTAGCCGAGGCGCTTGCTCAGCACGCCGTCGACCCAGGCTTGGCCGAGCGCGCCGGCCACATGGAGCACCGCCACCGTGACGATCACGCCGCGCCAGCGGCGGCGGCTCCATCGCTCCGCCTCGAGGCCGGGCAGCACGGCCACTGCCCACAGCGCGGCCGGCAGGAAGAAGGTGCCGAGCCACGAGGGAACCAGCGGAACCTTCAGCAGCACCGCCGCGGGAAACACGAGGCACATGGGCCCCAGCGTGGCCCAGGCCAGGAAGCGCCGGTCGAACGCGTTCAGCCCCGGCGTGGCGGCCGATGAGGGCGCGGGCGCGACGGCAGCCCGGGTGAACCAGGCCCAGCCGACCAGCAGCAGCATCGGCAACAGGCGGGATACCTGCACCAGGAACACATGCACCAGGTGGCGAAAGCCGTGCCCGTGCGTGCCCGGGTGGACCGAATGGCGCGCGTAGTCGATGCTGCGGCCGGAGTGCTCCAGCACCCACCACAGGTGCGGCGCCATCAGCACCAGCGCGACGCCGGCCGCCAGCAGCAGGCCGCGCCGCACATGCGCATCGCGCCACAGGCCCTGCCGCACGATGAAGGCCGCGCCCACCGCGAACTGCACCACGGCGCTGTACTTGGTGAGCATCGACAGCGCCGCGAAGACGCCCAGCCAGGCCCAGTCACGCAGCTTCGACGACGAAGGCGCGTGCAGCACGCGCCACAGCATCCACCAGTAGCCGGCCAGCGGCAGCAGTTGCACGGTGTTGTGGTTGTAGATGACCGCGCGCTGCACGTGGTAGGCCACCAGCGAGCCGAGCAGCACGGCCAGCGCCGCGCGCGCCGGGTGGACCATTTCGAGCGACCAGCGCCACACCAGGCAGAGCGCACCCACGCCGCAGCCGACACCGGCCGCGTAGGTCAGCCAGGGCTCGCGCCCGCCCAGCAGCATCAGGGCGCCCATCAGCCAGCTCGGCAGCGGCGGATGCTTGTAGTAGCTCCATTCGAAGCTGCTGCCCCAGAACAGCTCCTCGACGTTGTCCCAGGGCGGGGTCGGATAGAACCAGCTGAAGGACAGGGTCCACAGCAGCAGCATCGCCGCCAAGGCCCACAGGATGTTGCGCTGCAGGGCAGGAGGCGGGACGGCCAGGGGCGTGGCGTTTCCTGTCGAGGGAATCGGGGAGAGTCGCATACGGGGTGGGGCGAAACGGGAGGCGGGATGAAAACCAAAGTCCCAAGTGTGGCACGACGTTTACCTTAACTTTACATTGTACGCAATTCAATTGCTCGCTACAATTCGACCCATGCGCTCCACACCCGTCTCCGCCGACGAAATGCTCAAGCTGGACAACCAGCTGTGCTTTGCCGTGTATTCCGCCTCGCTGGCCATGACCCGGCTCTACAAGCCGGTGCTGGAAAAGCTGCAGCTCACCTACCCGCAATACCTCGTGATGCTCTCGCTGTGGGAGCAGGACGGCC